>JAUNPN010000148.1 GCA_030536655.1 bacterium
ATGCACTTCTTTATTTCTATGTTTTTAATCTGATTTTTTCTTTTTTCAAACTTATATTACCTCATCTTATATAATTTAGTTATAAAATAGCCGAACCGCAATAAACGATTCGGCTATTTATTTTAATTACCCAATGATGTCCAAACCATTGCCTTAACGGAACCGAAGTCCTCCGGCAACTCTACATCGTCAATACTTATTTTGTTTTCACTAACTGCCAATGTATTATCGCGCATATTTCTTATTGCAACATTCATAAGCACGCCGTTTGTATCGTACATCGCTACGACAAACACAACATCACCGCTGTAAAAGAAGTTCTTTTCAACCTTTAATTCGGTTATAGCTGTGTTTTCCTCGTTTACACCAAAGCCTGTAACGGTGAAAATGTCGCTGCCTTTTATTTCAAGAGGTAAACTCTGGTATATTCCGCTTTCCGATAATGTAACCCGTATATACACCTTTTGTTCGCTTGCCGTTGCGTCAACCGTTACAAGACCGCTTGGGTCAATTGTTATTAAATCCGTATCAGCAGGGTATTTATCATCCGCGTCATAAACCGCCCAATTAAGTCTTGATACGGGAAAAGAAGGAATTTCAGCTCCTTTTCTTGAAACTGAATATGATGCCTGAACATTCCCACCCGCAAATACGGTATTTGCAGATAATGACAAAGTCACATCATCTGGAACGAGCTTCATAATTCTTATATTATCTATTCCTGTTCCCGGCTGTAATTCAATATGGTTAAATGCGATTGCGGACATTGTTCTCAAATCGAGCGTACCCTCCGCAGGCTTATTGGATGTTGAGTCATCAGGATTTACACGATTTCCATTCTCGTCATATTTATATATGTATGCTTTGCCATAGCTGTTATCGGAACCGCATCTCGCTACAATCTCTATATGATACCAACTATTGGTATCTCCGTTTGCAAATGAATTAAATTTATTTCCCGATGCAATACGTCCGATTTTATTGCCTTGAAATGCAATCTGACCACCCTCTTTTGTATTGCCGTTATTACGAAGTTTTATTCCCGAATTTTCCTGTGTAAACTTTATATCCGCTTCTATTATTATATCTTCTGTTACGTTGCCTACATTCGCCATATCTTGTGCTTTGTCAAAATAATAATAATGCGAACTGTCCCACGAGCCTTGATTGATTGTTACACCGTCAATTATTTTTTCACAAGCGTCTGATACAAGCAGACGGTCTTTTGTGCCTGTTTCGCCAACATCAACCGCGTCTGTCGCTTTTACTGTTACAGGCAATGAAGCGCTTACAACACCACTTGCGCTTTCCGCGTGAACAACTATTTTTTGCGATATCACCTTGTTAGTTACATACAATGTATTGTCCTTAACAGATATGTATTGATTTCCGATTTCCTGAATATTGTCCTCATTATAAAATTCCCATACAATATCACCGTCGGACAAATCTACATTTTCGCCGTTCTTTGTCGCCGAAACGGTAAGAGAAAGCGGTTCGCCTTCTCTTACATAGTCGTTATCGGCGGAAAGAGAGAGAGTATCAAATTTTTCATTGTCGAGGTTGACCGCTTTAATTGTCAAATCATAGCTGCCCTCAACATTGCCCTTTTCAACAGAAATTGCCTTAACTGTAACTGTTTTATCCGCGCAGTCCACCGCCGCTTTTAATTCGCCCGCCGCGCTTACGGTAACGCTTTCGTCCGTGATTTCATCGCCGTTTTCAAAAACCTTCCATTCCACTTCCGGCTTGTTTATATCGCGTCCGTTTCTTGTTGCCGTAAACTGCATATTAACGCTCGAACCCGCATTTATTTCAGCGGTATCCGCAGGGAGAGTTGATACGGTCAATGTGTCTGCGCCTAATTTTGTAATCTTTACATTATCTACGCTTGTGTTCGGCTGTATTGCAAGATATGCCGCCGCAACGTTGTTCCTTTTGTTGATATTGTCATATTCATTCACAAGTGTCAGATTTCCGTCCTCCCACTTGTAAACCTCCATTTTAAGCGGCGCAGTTGTTCCGTACTGACCGATAAGCGTAATATGATACCACGCTTCGGCATCAATCACATCATATCTTGTATATGCTTCGCCGCCCGTCTGAACTGCCAGCTTGGAAGTACCGTCTTCCTCGTCATACCGTCTTATACAGGTATCCACTTTTTTATTCGCCTTGTCCTTTATCGTAAAGCCCGAATACAAAGCGTCAAATTTAATATCAGCTTCCCACATATAGTCCTCTGATGTATCAGCTTCAATACCGCCTATATTTCTGTATTCAGCAGCATCACCATATAAATCCGTACCGCCTGTTGTATAGTATTTACTTCCATCAGGAGCGCCGTCATTTAATGTTACGCCGTCTGCTGCCGTTTCACAAGTATTTGTGAATTTAATATCGTCATAGGTTTCATTTATTTCGTCCGCAAATACATTCGGGATTACGGAAATCAGCATAGATGCCAATATAAGTCCTGCAAATATTCTCTTTTTCATTTCTTTTCCCTCCTTAATTCGCGCTGTATGTTATATTCAATACATTATTTGTCGCGTCCGTTGATGTCGATACGCCGTCTATATAGCTTAGTAGCGCGGCAATTTCCATCATAAGCTGACCGTTTTCCTGTTTTATTTCGGCGTTTGTCAAAATGCCCTCGGCATCGCCGTCATATCCGATTGCAGTCTGTCCTGCCTTTACTATAAATGTATGATTTTCTCCGTCAATACCGTTCTGACCCTTTTTAGATATCATTGTTATTGTATCGTCGTTTTCGGTATAAGTAAAATCAGCATTTAATGCTTTTAATGCGTCAAGAACAGGCTTTACATCACTTACAATGCCGGTTGCAGCGTCAGGCTTATATGCTTCATTTGTGGTTGTAACAGCCACTCCGTTTAATTTAACCGTGTAAACATCTTTCTCTACAACTTGCTTTTTCACCGTATAAATTAAATCAGATAAAGACCACTCCGCTTTTGTAACACTTACAGCCTTTCCAAGCGGTTTCATTGGCGTTACTGAATTATCAGTTGTAACCTCCGGCATAGCGCCAAAATCAAGCTCTTGCTGACGGTGCTTTGTAAGTCCTCCCGTAATTGCTTCGGGATAAGCCGCTGAGCTTACCGAAACGGTAACAGGCGCAACTGAGCCGCCCTCAAGCGTAGCCTTTAATGTTATCGCTCCCGCAGTTCTTCCTGCCTTTACAAATACTCGGTTTATTCCGCACTCCGCATAAACGTAATTCTTGCCGATTACGGTTTCACCTGCGCCCCAACCTGTTTTTTTATTTGTAGCATATCCGCTGTTATAGCCGCCCATAAACTGTGCGTCGCCCGTAAGCTCAAAGTTAATCTTATCATATGACAGCGGGCATACGTTTCCGTCCGCGTCAACTACCTCAACGTCGAAGTACATCAGATCCGAACCGTCTGCCAATAATCCCTCTGCGCCTGTATGCGGAGTAAGACGTACTGTTGCCGGATTCCCGGCACGCTTAATTTCATCACGTCCGATAATATTATCTCTTACGTCGTAAGCAATGGCTTCAACCTTATCGCCCTTTGTAACGTCAATATTCGGGAACGAATATATAAATGTATTTGTCGGCTGTGTAGCTGTTCCGACAATCTCGCCGTCAACAAGCAGTTCTATTTTTGAAACAAACTGCGAGCCTACAACATAAACGGTTTTCTTTGTGGGATCGCGCCGTCCCCATTCTCCTGTCTTTTCCCATACGCCGTTTTTCTGCTCTTTAATAGGATAGTAGTAATTACCGCCCTCGCCCTGCGGCAAATCATTCAACGGCTCGTAATTCCAATGACCTACAATATGAATTTGCGTATCATCCTGAGCGTCCTCCTGCTGCATTACCTGATATGCGTAATAAGATTCTTTCGGGAGACGGATTGCGTCCACACGTCCGCTCATACGTCCGTTTTCGCTGTAGGTTGTTCTTGCGTGCTGATTTGAGTCCGTCCAGCACAATGCAGCAGCGGCAGCATAATAGTTGTTACCTGATATTCCATTCACTCTGTCTTTATAGAATTCCTCATAACACTGCGCGTCATTTAACGCAAATGCTTCAGATGTAAAATCATAGAAGTCATAACCGGCAGTTGCCGCATCTGATTTATAGTAATTATCCAAATCATAGTCAGGAGGCGAAAAATCGTCCCATACACGTCTTGCGGATTCTTCTCTGTGATATTCTGTTTCGACTATCGGCATAAACTTATTAAGATTTTTCATTGAAGCGAATGCGGCGCTTGCGTGTCGGTTAAGCATTGTTCCGACATACTCGGCAGCCGTAACCTGCGCTTCGCTTGTCAATGTTCGGCAGCCGCAAAAACGTCCGCCAAGGGGGTCAATCTTTGCTTTTAAATCTGTCATTTCCTGCTGATGCTCCGCCGTAATCGCATTATTGCCAGCCTCCCAAAAAATAACTGACGGGCTGTTTCTGAACCGTATCATTGTAGATCGCATTGCTTCAACTCTCTGCGACCATTGACGCCCTGTAACATCTTTTTCCTTATCTCCGGCAGGCGCAACTACCGCGATGCCGTATTTATCGGTAGCTCTTACTGAATTGACACGAGGTGCAGTGTGCATCCAGCGAATAAAGTTTGCTCCTGACTCCTTTACAAGCGACATATCGTAGTCCGTGAGCCAATCGTTCGCCGCGCCGATTGCTGCCCATTCATTTGAGGAACGTTGCGCGTAGCCTGTGAGCCACACGGATTTATCGTTTATTCTTAATCCATCCGAAAGAGTGTATTCAACTTTTCTGAAACCTGTTGTCGTTTTCTGAACATCTATAACATCGCCGTTTTCATTTTTCAGTATTGTGTAAACATCATAAAGGTGCGGCGCGTCAGTGCTCCAGAATTCAAGCTCCTCAGCGTCAAAGCTTGCTTCAATATATGAAACGTCAACCGTTTCAACATCGGTCGTATTTTCGTGAACGTGGTCTTCATCATATACTTCGGCTTTTACAACGGTTTCAAACGTAACGCCCGCATCGGTCGCCGCCGTCGCCGTGCCCGCTGACGAGAAACTGTATTGCAGATACGGCTGCTTTGTATGATCCTCCGCGTCCGGATTATCCTCATTCGGATCAATATTTTTTACAACGTCAACCTGCAAGGTGAGCTTTTCATCCTTTGCGGTTTCGTTTCTGACTTCCGCTTTTACGTTGATAGTCGCTTTTTTATCGCGTATGTCAAAATTGTCCGCCCATATGTATGTTCCGGTCGTTTTCAGATTGTCGTATAACGGCAGCGTCTGATATACCTGCGATTTAACATAAAGATTTACATTATACACAAGTCCCGCCTGTGTTGGTGTAAATTCGTGAGTGTTCCATTCAAAATGCTGTCCGTCATTGCTGCCCCACTCACTACCCGGTATTGTTTCAGCATAATAATTGTCTGTTCCTCGTCCGCAAGTGCTGTCATTTGCAAGAGCGATAACCGCTTCCTGTCCTGCGGTAACGTACTTAGTAATGTCAAATCCGAAAGGAGCAACAGCGCCCTCGTAATATCCTACCTTTTGACCGTTTACCCATACATACGCGGCATTGTACATTCCTTCAAACTCTACAAACAACTTTTTGCCTGCCGCGTCAGCGGGGATGGTGAAATGCTTTCTATAAAATACAATTCCTCTGTATTGTCCTGTGTCGCCTTGATTTGAGCCAAGTCGTGTAAACGAGTCCGACGCGTTTACCTGATGAGGAACGCTGACCGTTTCCCAATCGCTGTCGTCGTAATCAGCATCATAAAACTGTTTCCCGTTCTTTGCAACAGATGATATTGAATTTTGCAAAGGAAAGGTTGTTTCCGGCTTTTTGTATTTCCAATCTATATTCATATTATAGACCTCCGACGGTGACTCCGGCTCTGTATAGAGCTGCCCTTTTGTCACCTCGGCAAATGTCGGAACGGTTATCAGCGATAATATCATTTGTATGGTCAGAATTATCGTCGATAGTGATAAACATTTTCTTTTCATTTTGAAATTGCTCCCTTCTGATATTTATTTAAATTATAAGGTTATAACTATTATATCATACATTCAAGCTTTTTCCTATTGCGTATAATATGTTTCGTATTGCATTTTTCAAGATTTTCTGATATAATAAATACAAATCATTGAGAGGAGATTGCGAACAAAATGGAAAATATAAATTATATCCGTCACGGAAATCATTATTTATCTGATGAAACTGACGGTTACGCTTACAGATATGCTATTTCTAACGGATATACATTAGAATCACATCTTCATAATTGTTATGAATTTGTCTATTGTACGGAGGGTAATCTTATTTATACGGTTGAAGGGTGCGAATATTTTGTATCGCCGGGAGATATGATTTTTACAAGACCAAATGAGCTGCACTCTTTCAGTTTTCCCGAAAGTTGTCTTTTTGAACGTCAGTTTTTTCATATTTATCCGAATTACATTAAAGATTTTCCTGAAATTATGCGGCTGATTAAACCTTATCATAACGGCAGGAAAAATTACATTCCCGCACATCTTGTGGAACAATACGAGTTACATAGGATATTTACTACTCTGAAACAATGCTACGGTGAAACAAAGGAAATAACATTCGCAATCGCTTATGCTTGCGCTATACTTATGATGGCAAAGATGAATGAAATACTTGAAAGTGTTGATTTTGATGAAATTCGTCCTCTCACAAATCCGACTATACAAAAAATTTTGCAATATATTGATTCAATGCTAACGAAAAAAATTACGTTGGATGATATTGCAAAAATAACATTTCTTTCCCCTGTATATGTCAGCGCACTTTTCAAAAAAGAAATGGGAATGAATATAACGGAATATATAAATATGAGACGGATTGTTCTTGTAAAAAATCGTATTTTAACAGGAGGAAAAATCAGTTCTGTTTATATCGATTGTGGATTTAATAATTATTCTACTTTTTATAGAGCCTTTTCAAAATATGTAAAAATGTCGCCGGACGAATTCAAAAGGCAAAATACACATATTTCAATAGTATAGTAATCTCCATCTGATGTTTATAAAATTTCATAAAAAATAGAGCGGGCGATATCTTATTCAAAGGACATCGCCCGCTTTTCTGCGTCTTTACTATTGTTTTTGGATATATACGCTCTGTGCGTCATTAAGCAATTTTCTTGCCACTATAAACATTGCCATATCAACGGCGGGAATATCGCGGTAACAGGTATCAAGTGAAAATTGTTCATTATAGTCGAATGATGGATTGACGGATTGATAGATTTTCTCATAAGCCGCTTTTATGGCGGTATTCATATCCATTCCGTTCTCAACTTCTATGATGATGTCGGCAAGCAATATTTTTAACTGCTTCTCTGCCTGAGCGTACACATCAGGTCTTAACATCTTATCGCGCATATCGCGGATTGCGTTCTGCGCGATCGGTGATAAAATACCGTAACCGTGTCCGTTTGTTTCTCCTGCGATTACCGCCTTGCGTATTCTTGTGTTAGCATAGCCTTCGGCTAATGTATAACCAAGATTGCCACACTGTACCTCGTCAAGAATATCACCTATGATATTTTCAACAATACATACTTGTTCTTCCGTTGCACCCTGAGGCGTTGTTTCTCTCGGAATTTCAGCCGCAAACGCTGTTGTGCTTGATACAGTCAAAGCCGCCGCAATGATCAGTGTAAATATTTTCTTTTTCATAATGAAAACCGCCCTGTAATTTATTTTATGTATAAATCATATCAGGAAATTTCCATATCGTCAAAAAATTTTATATTTTGATAAAAAATTTGACAAATTAAATTTTTTATATCTAATAGCAGTTCGGTCTGCGGAATACGGTAAAACCTACGCTTGACGCAGTTGATACCACAACGTTATTTGCACTGCTTGAAC
>JAUNPN010000013.1 GCA_030536655.1 bacterium
AGTTTGGAAAAAGATAAGCTGTGCATCTCTTTTCCCAAACGCATTGGTGCAAGGAGTTCAGATTATAAGTATGATAAATTGGTGTTTTTTTAGCAATAAAAGTAAAAAGTCTATAGGTGTGGATGGAAATTAAGTTTTTTACATAAATTTTCAAAAAAGACTTGAAAAAAGTATGATTACATAGTATAATAATAAGGTATTATTATTAGAATAGGAGATATATCAATGAACATTTTAGACATGATTACAATTCCGGGAGAGCTTACAGCTTATGCCGACGGAGAAAATCAGCAGACAACCCAGACAGAGGGTGCGCAGGCTAACGGCCCTCAGGGCGAGGTCAGTCCAGTAATGCAGAGTATTGTTACATTTCTTCCGATGATTCTTATTATTGTGCTTCTTTATTTCATGATGATAAGACCTCAGAGAAAGCGCGAAAAGGAAACAAAAGAAATGATTAACGCGTTAAAGGTAGGCGATAAGATAGTTACTATCGGCGGTATCTGCGGCAAGGTAATAAAGATTAAGGACGAGTTTGTTGTAATCGAAACAGGGAATATCGGTTCAACAGGTGAAAAGTCATATATTAAAATGGAGCGTGACAGCATAAAGACTGTTGACGCAAAGCAGACAGCCTGAGAATAATTAAATCACCTTCGTAATATAATGTAATATTATTATATTACGGAGGTTTTTTATTATGAAGCTGAAATGTGTTTGTTTGGGGACGGTTATATCTTTTGTTATAACCTTTGCTGCTGTTTTTCTTATTGCTGCTGCGGAATATTCAACGGGAATGACTGAAGGCGCAGCCGGAGTATGCGCATATATTTCGGCAATTGTCGGTGTGTTTTTGGGTTCATTGTTTTCCGCCGGGAAATCCGGAACAAAAGCATTGGTTAACGCTATGCCCATTCCTTTAATTTACATAGCCGTTATAATTGCGGCTTCACTTATTCTGAATGGAAGAATAAACACAGATATACACTGTTTGAGCTTAATGACAGGGGTGATTCTTGCGGGCTTTTTAGGGGCTGTATGCGGACAGCGCAGATGAAACAGTGTTTTAATTAAAAGCGGGTATATGCCGGTCACAGAACAAAGAGAAAGGAAGGCTGCATTTATGAAACGGTCAGATAAACAAAAGTATAATATGGAAGAATTGCATAAGGGTATCTATGAGGAAACAGAATTCTATGATGAACAGGAATCAGATTATCATAGGAATAGTGAAGTCAAGTCTAAAAGAAATACATTTATTATAGCGGCGTGTTTGATTTTTTCAGTAGCTGCCGGAGTAGCGATGGGTGCGGCAGTATCGAAAAAGGGCGATGGACTTCCGAGAAATAAAGCTGTAATAAATGTTACGGCAGAGCCGAAAGATACAGTCAATAATACCGGCACAGAAGAATCGCCGGCAAACACTGCGATTACACCTGCGTCACAGGAGAATGATCTTATAAATATTATTGCTGAGGCGAGAAAAAAAGGAATGACAAAACACGCTTATCTAACCTTTGATGACGGTCCGTCGAGGAATGTCACCGGCGAGATTTTGGATATTCTAAAAACTTATAATGTAAAGGCTACTTTTTTTGAGGTGGGCAGACTTATCAGAGAAAATCCGGATATAACAAAAAGAGTTCATGATGAGGGGCACTTAATCGCAAATCATTCCTATAGCCATAATTATAATGCGCTTTACGCTACAGAGGAAAGCTTTGCTGAAGAAATAACAAATACGGAAAAAGCGATAGAAGAGGTTACCGGCGAAAAGCTTCCTATAAAGCTTATTCGTTTCCCGGGAGGCAGCTATAATGCGGGCGACCATGCGGCGGAAAAGCAGATTTATAAAAAAACTCTTGCCAATATGGGTTATTACTTCTGTGATTGGAACACATTGAACGGTGATGCAGAAGGCAGTGAGAAAAATTCCTATCAGCTCGTGGAGTTCTTTAAATCAAATGCGGCAAGCTTTGTTGAGCAGGATAAGAATTTAATTGTTCTTATGCATGATTCAGATGTAAAGCAGGAAACTGTACATTCGCTGGAGAGTATAATACTTTATTTAAGAGATAAAGGATATACTTTTCATAGATTGGATGACATTAAATAATCAACGGGGTGAAGCAAATGGACGGAATGATAGATTTACACGCACATACAACGGCTTCAGACGGCACGCTTACACCGAAGCAGCTTGCTTGGGAAGCGAAAAAAGCGGGACTTACTGCCTGCGCAATAACCGACCATGACACGGTTGCAGGTGTGAAGGAATTTCTTGCTGCCTGCGGAGAAGCCGGGGTTGAAGGTGTACCGGGAGTGGAAATAAGCGCGAAATATTCCGGGGAAATGCACATACTTGGACTGTATACTGATTATGAAAACGAGGGATTCTTGAAGAAGCTCTATAGGTTGGAGCATTCGAGAGAAATACGTAACAAAAAAATGATAGAACGATGCTGTGAGCTTGGCTTTGAGATAACAGAGGAGGAGGTTCTGGCCTGCAAAGCTTCAGACTATACCGGCAGTATCGGCAGACCGCACATTGCTCAGGTATTTATAAACCGCGGATATGCAAAGGATAAAAACGAGGCCTTTGAAAAGTACCTCAAAAAAGGAAAATGCTGTTATGTCGGACGAGAGCTTTATACTCCGGGAGATACAATATCTATGATAAAAGAAGCCGGAGGGATTGCGGTTCTTGCGCATCCTATATACATTTCAAGGGATTATGATAAGCTTTATGAAATTATATCGGAACTTAAGCATCTGGGGCTTGACGGCGTAGAGTGCCGCTACTGGGAGTATGACAATGAGTTTACAGAAATGATAACGGAATTATGTGAACGGCTCGGAATGTTAAAAAGCGGCGGCAGTGATTTTCACGGCGGCACAAAACCGGGACTTATGCTTGGCTGCGGAATGGGAAATTTGAGAGTCCCGTATGAATATCTTGAAAACATGAAAAACACAAACAGGAGGCTATGATGAACATAGAAAAGTACTACGAAAATCCGTCCGTAATGAGTGTAAACCGCGAGGCTGACAGGGCATATTATATACCTTTTTCCGATAAGGAACACGCATTGCATTTTGCGAGGAATATGTCCGACCGATATATTGATTTAAACGGGATTTGGAATTTTAAGTATGCTGACAGCATTTATGAGATGAATGATTTTATAAATGACGGCTGCTGCGATTTTGTGCCGGTTAAGGTTCCGTCGTGCTGGCAGAATCTTGGCTTTGACACGCATATGTACACAAATGTCCGTTATCCGTTCCCGTTTGATCCTCCGTATGTTCCGGATGAGAATCCGTGCGGCGCGTATTTTAAGGAGATTAATATTTCTGTTGAAAAAGACAAGAAATATTATATCAATTTTGAAGGGGTTGACTCCTGCTATTACCTGTGGGTAAACAGCAGCTTTGTCGGATATAACCAGGTTTCACACTGTACGGGCGAATTTGATATAACGTCTTATATTCAAAACGGAAAAAACAGGATTTGTGTGCTTGTATTGAAATGGTGTGACGGCAGCTATCTTGAGGATCAGGACAAATTCAGGATGTCGGGTATTTTCCGCGACGTTTATATCCTGAAGCGTGATAAAGACCATATCCGTGATTTTCGTATAACAACAGAAATAAGAGGTAAAATTAATGTTAACGCCGATAAGGCAGCTGAATTTGAGTTATATGACGGAGCAGAAAAAATTTCCGAGGCTTTTGGTGAGAACGTAAGTATGGAGGTTAAGGAGCCTAAGCTTTGGAGCGCGGAAAATCCACACTTGTATACACTTATAATCAAAAGCGGAGATGAGTATATCGTTCAGAGAGTCGGTATAAGAGAGGTAAGCATAGAGGGCAGAATATTTAAGCTTAATGGAAGAAAAATCCGAATGAAGGGTATGAACCGTCACGACAGCGACCCTAAGACAGGCTATACAATAAGTCCTGAGCAGGCCGAAAAGGATTTAAGGATGATGAAGGAGTGCAATATAAATGCGGTAAGAACAAGTCATTATCCAAATTCGCCATGGTTCACCGAGCTTTGTGACAAATATGGTTTCTACGTAATAAGTGAATCGGATATAGAAATTCACGGCTGCGTAACAAGCAAGGGAAGCTATGATGAAGAAAATTTCGGTATACTCGCACAGGATAAGCGCTTTGAAAATGCAATTCTTGACAGAGTGCAGAGAAATGTAAAGCGTGATATTAACCGTACATCGGTGCTTATATGGTCACTCGGCAACGAGGGCGGCTACGGTGAAAATTTTGAAAATGCCGGACGCTGGGTTAAGGAGTATGACTGCACGAGAATGACTCATTATGAAAGTGCGGTACATGAAACCGGTGGACATAAAAATGATTGGTCAGTACTTGATGTGTACAGCACAATGTACGCATCACCCGAATGGATTGATGAATATTTTGCTGATCCTGAGAATACAAAGCCGTATATGCAGTGTGAGTATATTCATGCAATGGGCAACGGTCCCGGAGGAATCAAGGCGTACGCTGACAGAATGGACAAGTACGAGGGATTCTTCGGCGCTTTTGTATGGGAGTGGTGTGACCACGCAATTTACAAGGGTGAGAAAAACGGCAGAAGTGTGTATTATTACGGCGGTGACCACGGAGAGTTCCCGCATGACGGGAATTTCTGTATGGATGGTATGGTGTATCCTGACAGAACGCCTCACACCGGACTTTTTGAGTATAAGCATGCAATCCGTCCGCTGAGAGCAACATTAGACGGAAATAAGATTAAACTGCAAAACACTCTTGATTTTACAAATGCGGAAGATTATCTGGCATTAAAGCTGACAGGTTACATAAACGGTTATCCTATTGAAACGGAGGAAGCGGCTGTGCCGTCGATTGAGCCGAGAGGTTATGGTGAAATTGACTTGCCGAATGGATTTGATTCAGTGCTTGTTGAGTATATTTTGAAGAAGAATATTCCGCTTGTAAATGCCGGCGCTGTTATGGGATATGATATGCTTGAAATCAATGAGCCTATGATTGAAACGGAAAAGTCTGGCGGAGAGCTTGGAATAAAGGAATGCGCTGAAAGGATTGCTGTCAGAGGAGACGATTTTGAATATATCTACAGCAAGCGCAGCGGAATATTCAGCGCATTGAAGTATAAGGGTACGGATTTTATTGAAAAGCCTATGGAATGGAATATATGGCGCGCACCGACAGATAATGATATGTTCCTGCGTACCGAATGGGAGAACAATGGCTTTGACCATGCTTCGGTTAAGGTAAAGAACACTGAATACAGCATAAAGCATGGAGAATATGTAGAGATTAAGTCGGACATAACAATTGCGGCTGTCGCCTTACAGTGGATTTTGCAGCTTCATGCAAGATGGACTGTATATGGAAACGGAGTGATTGAGCTTAACGTAAGTGCGGAAAAAAATAAGTCGGTTCCATTCCTGCCGCGTTTCGGCATAAGGCTGTTCCTCAGTGACAGCTTTACAGAGACTGAGTACTTTGGCTTCGGACCGTATGAAAGCTATGAAGACAAGCACGAAGCGTCATATCGTGCGCGTTTCGGCGGATATGTTATGGATATGCATGAGGACTATATCAAGCCTCAGGAAAACGGCTCACACAGAGGCTGCGTATATGCGGAGGTATCCGGGTTTAATAAAACACTGCGGCTTACCGGCAAAGAATTTTCCTATAATGTATCGGAATATACTCAGGAGGAGCTTGCATCAAGAAAGCATAATTTTGAACTTGAAAAGTCAGGATATACCGTATTATGCGCAGACTATCGCCAGAATGGTATAGGCTCAAATTCATGCGGACCGAGAGCTGCTGAGGAATTCTTGCTTAATGATGATTTTGAGTGGAGTATATGTCTTGATTTTGGTATAACCGAAGAAGATTAAGTTAAAGAAGTGCATATTGCAAAGCCGGATTTTTTTCTGTTACGGTGAGCTGTAAACAGCCCACCTATGACTTGCTTTGAAAGTCATCTGGTCAGATTATTCCAAAAATCCAACGCATACTAGCGTATCCCGAGGATTTTTGGGGCAATATGACGGAAAATCTGACTGTGTTCACTGCGTACTATATTTAATCAGTGCTTCCCTAAAGCTTTTCTATCCTCAGGGGTTATAAATTTAAAAACCAAAAGCGGCAGTCAAGAAGGTATATTGACGTAGGCAATTACATTCGGTACCGGATGCTGACGTCCGGCTTCATATGCCCTGATTATATACTGAGATATATTCGGCTCTTACGTTGTGATATGAATTTCATTTTCAGCCTGTTTATAATTTGTTTACTTGCTTGAAAATTGTGAAATTTCTGCGATAAATCGAAAAAAAACATTGACAAACTATAGGCTGTGTGCTATAATAAATACAGTTGGAGAGCAAGGGCGTTCTTATCTGAAGGGATAGGACTGCCCTTTTTTGGTATATAAATGAAAATTATTACATAGAAATATAGGAGGCTGCTGATATGCTGACGAAGCAGGATATAATTGAGAGGGTAGAAACTGAGGACGTGAAATTTATCAGGCTTCAGTTTACCGATATGACAGGGCAGATGCGAAATCTGGCGATAACGGTTCCAAAGCTTATGCAGGCATTGGATAATAAGGTTTTAATAGACGGTTCAATGTTAAAGGGTGTTCTGTGTATGGAGGACTGTGATTTGTATCTGCATCCTGATTTGGATACATTTGCGATTTTTCCGTGGAGACCTCATTCCGGCAGAGTTGCGCGGCTTATATGTGATATATATACTTCTGACGGAAAGCCGCTCATATGCGATCCGAGAATGGTTTTAAAACGTGAAATTGCAAGGGCGGAGAAAATAGGATACACCTTTAATGTGGGTCCCGAATGTGAGTTTTTCCTGTTTAATACGGATGACGAAGGAAAGCCCACGACAGTGCCCGGTGACGAGGCAAGCGGTTTTGATTTGGCTCCATTGGATAACGGAGAGAATTGCCGCCGTGATATTTGCCTTAACCTGGAGGAGATGGGGTACACGGTGGAGTATTCTCAGCATGAAATGGGCAGGGGACAGCATGAGATTGTATTTCATCATGAGAATGCTCTTGAAACAGCCGATAAGTTAATCACATTCAAGAATGTTGTGAAAACACTTGCAAAGCGCAACGGACTTCATGCAACCTTTATGCCGAAGCCGTTTACGGACGACTGCGGCAGCGGAATGCATCTTAAGCTGCTGATGTTCAAGGATGGAAAGAATATTTTTTATTCAGAGAGCGACCCTAAGCATCTGTCGGAAATAGCATATAAGTTTCTTGCGGGACTTCTTAAATATACAGCGGATATGTCATGTCTGACAAACCCGATTGTGAATTCGTATAAGCGTTTTACTCCGGGCTTTGACGCTCCGTGCTATATATCGTGGTCATCACAGAACAGCTCGCTGCTTGTCAAGATACCGCCGCAGCCGTATCCGGAGGATGCGTGTATTGAGTTTCGTTCGCCTGACCCGTCGGCTAATCCGTACCTTGCTATTGCCGCTTGTCTGAAAGCCGGACTTGACGGAATAGAAAAGGATATTCAGCTTCCGCCGAGCGTTGATGTAAATATTCATGAGCTTTCAAACAGAGAGAAGGAAGTACTTGGTATAAAGAATCTGCCTATAAGCCTGAATGAGGCGATAAGAATCGCGAGAGGCTCGGATTTTATAACAGAGCTTCTCGGCAGACAGTTTAAAGATGTATATTTAAACACCAAGGCAGAAGAATATAGATTATACGGAAGAACAGTCACGCAATGGGAGGTTGACAATTATCTTATCAAATATTAACAGCGGTTAAAAATATCGGCTGAACCGCGTGGAATGGGGTGAGCGTGTGGAGCAGATAATACTCGCATTCTCGAAGGATGAAACCGCTGTGAGATTTAAGCGAATGCTTGACGGAAGTGGATTTGAGGTTCGCGGCGTTGCGCACAGCGCGGCAGAGCTGTTAAGAATGCTTTCACGGATGGAGGAAGTGCTTATAATAATGGGTTATAAGCTTAAGGACGGCACATTGAATGATGTATATGACGCGCTGAGACCGGGACAGAAGCTGATGTCTATAGTGAAGGCAGAGAGGCAGGATATGATTGAAAATGAGGAAATCTTTGTTCTGCCGCTGCCTGTCGGAAGGGAACATCTCATATCTGCGATAGAGGTGTTCCTCGGAGTAATACAAAAAACGGCAGATCGAAAAACAAACAGGAGCGAGGCGGATGAGAAGATTATCGACCGGGCTAAGCTATATCTGATGGAAAAATACCGCATGACGGAGAAGCAGGCACATCGTTTTATACAGAAACGCAGCATGGATACAGGATCGAGATTTGTGGATACAGCAAGACAAATACTTCACATTTAATATTAATATAAGGAGAAATATGAGATGCAGACCTTTAAGTTTACAAAAATGCACGGAGCAGGAAACGATTATATATACGTAAACTGCTTTGAAGAAAAGGTGGAAAATATCAATGAAACAGCAAAGCTTGTTTCTGACAGGCATTTTGGTATAGGTTCAGACGGGCTTGTGCTTATATGCCCGTCGGATAAGGCAGATTTCAGAATGGATATGTATAACAGTGACGGCACACAGGCGGAAATGTGCGGAAATGCCACACGCTGTGTGGGCAAGTATGTGCATGATAAGGGACTTACTGATAAAACCTTGATTACGCTTGAAACACTTGCCGGAATTAAAATCCTGAAGCTTAACTTAAACGAGAATGGCGAGGTTGACACTGTAGAGGTAAATATGGGTTCACCTGAGCTTGTGCCTAAGAATATCCCTATTGATTCGGAGCTTGACCGCTTTATTCAGGAGCCGGTTGTTGTGGACGGTAAGGAATATAAGGTAACGGGTGTTTCAATGGGAAATCCTCATGCGGTAACATATGTTGATGATGTGGATAGCTTAGAGATTGAAAAGCTTGGTCCGAAGTTTGAAAATCATGAGCTGTTCCCGAGAAGAATCAATACTGAATTTGCACAGATAGTTGACAGAAAGACAATTAAGATGCGTGTATGGGAGCGAGGCGCGGGTGAAACTCTTGCCTGCGGAACAGGAGCGTGTGCTACTATGGTAGCCGCAAATCTTTCGGATTTGGTTGATGACTGCGCAGATCTTGTGCTTATCGGAGGTACTCTTAATATTCGCTGGGATAAAGAAGAAAACAATATATATATGACAGGTCCGGCAAAATTTGTATTTGACGGCGAGATTACAATATAATATACAGAAAAATCGGAAGGAGTTAAAAATGGCAAAGGTAAATGAAAATTACAATAAGCTTCCGGGCAGCTATCTGTTTTCAACAATAGCGAAAAAGCTCGCAGCTTATCAGGAAGCACATCCTGAAAAGAATATGATTAAAATGGGTATCGGTGATGTAACACGTCCGCTCGTGACGGCGGTTGTTGAAGCAATGCACAAGGCTGTTGATGAAATGGGAACAGCTGAGGGGTTCCGCGGCTATGGTCCCGAACAGGGATATGACTTTCTAAGAAATAAGATAGTTGAGAAGGATTATGCCGGACTTGGAATTGAAGCCGATGAAATCTTTGTTTCCGACGGTGCAAAGTCAGACTGCGGAAATATCGGAGATATATTTGACTTGGACAATAAGGTTGCAGTCTGTGATCCGGTTTATCCGGTATATGTTGATACAAATGCAATGGCGGGCAGAGCCGGGGAATACATCGGCGGTCATTGGTCTAATCTTTATTATATGCCGTGTCTTGCAGAAAACGGATTTATGCCGGAGCTTCCCAAGGAAAAGGTTGATATAATTTACCTTTGCTTCCCGAATAATCCTACAGGCGTTGCAGCTACAAGAGAGCAGCTTAAGCCGTGGATTGAATATGCTAAGCAGAACGGCAGCGTAATTCTTTATGACAGCGCTTATGAAGCATTTATTACAAATCCTGAGGTGCCTCATTCAATCTATGAGCTTGAAGGCGCAAAGGAGGTTGCAATTGAGTTCAGAAGCTTCTCAAAAACAGCAGGTTTCACTGGTACAAGATGCGCTTATACCGTAGTACCGAAGTCTCTGGTAATAAACGGAACTGCATTGAATGCTTTATGGAACAGAAGACAGTGTACAAAATTCAACGGCGTGCCGTATATAATTCAGAGAGGCGCGGAGGCTGTTTATTCGGATGAGGGTATGAAGCAGACGAGAGAGAATATTAAATATTACCTTGAAAATGCAAAGATTATCCGTGACGGACTTACAGCAGCCGGACTTACGGTATACGGCGGTGAAAATGCTCCTTATATCTGGGCAAAAACTCCGGATGGTATGGGGTCATGGGAATTCTTTGACAAGCTTCTTGAGGAAGCGAATGTTGTTACTACTCCGGGGGAGGGTTTTGGACCGAGCGGAGAGGGATATATAAGGCTTACGGCTTTCTCTACAAAGGAGAATACAATTGAAGCTATGGAAAGAATAAAGAAGGTACTTGGATAACCTTCCGCAGCAAAGCAAAAAGAATATGAAACAAGGGCGTTTCAAATACATATACAATGACCAATACAATACTCAAGGAATTGTATGTGTATTTGATATGCTCTTTTTATGAATTTCAGAAAGGACTGAGGCAAACATGGAATACACCGGTTTACCAAAAAAGCAGGGACTATATGATCCCCAATTTGAGCATGACGCCTGCGGTATAGGATGTATCGCCAATATCAAGGGAAAGACGTCGCACAGAATAATTACACAGGCAATACAGATACTTAAAAATCTTGCGCACCGTGGAGGAGTCGGTTCAGACCCGGCTACGGGTGACGGTGCGGGTATACTTTTGCAGATGCCGCACACCTTTATGAGAAAGGTTTGTGCGAATGAGGGCATCGACCTTCCGGATAAGTTTAATTACGGTGTAGGTATGCTCTTTCTCTCGCCTGACGAGGACACAAGAGCAAAGAGTCTTGAAAAGCTCAGAAAAATCATCGCGGAAGAAGAACAGACTGTACTCGGAATAAGAAAGGTTCCGGTATATGAAGAATGTATAGGACAGGGTGCACTTGAAGCTATGCCGTATATTGTACAGATATTTATCGGCAAGGGTGACGAGTGCATGACAACTGATGATTTTGAAAGAAAGCTTTATATCATCGGAAAGCTTGCGGAAAAACAGATAAGAAAGAGCGGAGATGATAACTATTTCTATTTTGCATCTCTGTCGGCAAGAACGGTTGTATATAAGGGTATGCTTACACCTGACCAGGTAAGCGAGTTTTACCTTGATTTAAAGGACGTTGACATGAAAACCGCTATTGCGCTTGTTCATTCACGTTTCTCAACAAATACATTCCCGTCATGGGAAAGAGCGCATCCGAACAGATATATTATCCATAACGGAGAGATTAACACAATCCGCGGTAATGTAAACTGGGTAAAGGCAAGAGAAAGAATGTTCTCAACGCCGGAATTTGAAGGCGAGATGGACAAGATTTTGCCGGTAATAAATGAGGACGGCTCAGACTCGGCAATGCTTGATAACTATTTGCAGTTCCTGCACCTGTCGGGTTTCTCACTTCCGAGAGCGGTCATGATGACGATTCCGGAGCCATGGGAGAACAACGACAAGATGCCGGAGAAAATGAAGAAGTTCTATGAGTATCATTCATGTATCACAGAACCGTGGGACGGTCCGGCGGCAGTAGCGTTTACAGACGGCAAGCTTGTCGGTGCAACGCTTGACCGCAATGGCTTAAGACCGGCGCGTTATTATATAACAAACGATGATGAGGTAATATTATCATCAGAGGTTGGCGTAACAGATATAGACGAATCGCGTATAGTTAAGAAGGAAAGACTTCACCCAGGCAAGATGCTTCTCATTGATACCGATGAGGGCAGAATCATTTCCGATGAGGAAATTAAGCAGTATGAGGCGGCTCATAAGCCGTATGATGAGTGGGTAGATAAGACGCTTGTTGATATAGACGACCTTCCGCTTGATACAGGCATTAAGGGCGACACATGGCATGACCTTATCGCAAAGGTAAAGGAAAAGGCAAAGAACAGCATGAATGCTGATTTAGCGCTGAGAAGTGCGATTGTTCTTGACAATATGTTTGTAAACCGTGAAAACGGCGATGATGAGCTTCCGCTGCTGACAAGACAGAAGCTGTTCGGATATTCATGGGAAGATGTAAACGCAACATTGAAGCAGATTGTTGAGAAGTCAACGGATCCGATTAATGCCATGGGATCAGATATTCCGCTTGCGGTGCTTTCGGAAAAGCCGCAGCTTTTATATAACTATTTTAAGCAGCTGTTTGCGCAGGTAACCAATCCGCCAATTGATGCTATACGTGAAAAGATTGTAACCTCGACCTTTACGCTTTTCGGATGCGAGCAGAATCTGCTTACATCAAGTGAGCTTAACTGCCGTAAGGTAAGAACAACCAGTCCGATTTTAAGCAATGAAGAATTGGCGAAGCTCCGCAACATTAATTTAGAGGGATTTAAATCAATTACACTTCCGGCGCTGTATAATGTGCATCAGGAAAATGATCTTGAAATGGCTCTTGACACAATTTGTGAGGCGGCAGATATAGCGGTTGAAAACGGATATAATATAATTATTCTTTCCGATAAAGGAGCAAATGCCGATAAGGCGCCTATTCCGGCGCTTTTATGCGGGTCGGGACTTCATCACCACCTTATCAGAAGGGGTACAAGAATGAAGGTTTCCATTGTTCTTGAAACCGGTGAGCCGAGAGAGGTACATCATTTTGCATGCTTAATCGGTTATGGTGTAAACGGAATTAACCCGTATATGGCATATGAAAGCATTGAGGAAATGCTTGAACTGCATCTTGCTTCATTCAGCTATGAGGATGCAGTGGCGCGCTTTAACAAGACTATTACGGACGGTATTGTAAAGGTAATGTCAAAGATGGGTATTTCAACAATTCAGTCCTATCAGGGAGCGCAGATTTTTGAAGCGCTCGGTATTAAGGAATCAGTTGTTGATAAGTATTTTACAGGCACAACAACGAGAATAGGAGGTATTGGACTTGAAGAAATATCAAAGGACGTAATGGCGCGTCACTCTGAAGCCTTCAGCAAGATTACGGCGCAGCAGGCATTGAAGCCGGGCGGCGAATACAAGTGGCGTTCGGAGGGTGAATATCATATGTTCAACCCGTCAACAATATATAAGCTTCAGATGGCGTGCAGAACAGGCAACTATGAATTGTATAAGGAATACGCGGCAGAGATGAACGCGCATCAGGAGAAGGAATGTACAATTAGAGGTATGCTTGATATTAAGACTGTTGATAAGCCTATTGCTATTGATAAGGTTGAGAGCGTTGAAAGCATTGTTAAGCGTTTCAAGACAGGCGCAATGTCCTACGGCTCAATTTCACAGGAGGCTCACGAATGTCTTGCAATCGCAATGAACCGTCTCGGTGGTAAGTCAAACAGCGGCGAGGGCGGCGAGGATCCGGCAAGATATACGCCGGATGAGAACGGTGACTCGCGTTCGTCTGCAATTAAGCAGGTTGCGTCGGGACGCTTCGGAGTTCATATTCACTACCTGCAAAATGCAAAGGAAATTCAAATAAAGATGGCTCAGGGCGCAAAGCCGGGCGAGGGCGGTCATCTGCCCGGAGGAAAGGTATATCCGTGGATTGCAAAGACAAGACATTCAACGCCGGGTGTAAGTCTTATATCGCCTCCGCCGCATCACGACATCTATTCAATCGAGGATTTGGCTCAGCTCATCCACGACTTGAAGAATGCAAACCGTGACGCGAGAGTAACAGTTAAGCTTGTTTCAGAGGCAGGCGTAGGAACTATTGCTGTCGGTGTTGCAAAGGGCAGAGCGGATGTAATTCTTATTTCCGGTTTTGACGGCGGTACCGGAGCGGCTCCGAAAACGGGTATTCGCCATGCCGGACTTCCGTGGGAGCTTGGTGTTGCGGAAACTCATCAGGCGCTGCTCATGAATAACCTCAGAAACAGAGTTGTAATAGAAACAGACGGTAAGTTGCTTACCGGAAGAGATGTGGCTGTTGCGGCGTTGCTTGGCGCAGAGGAATACGGCTTTGCAACGGGTCCGCTTATCGCAATCGGCTGTGTAATGATGAGAGTATGTAATCTTGATACCTGCCCTGTCGGAGTTGCAACTCAGAACCCGAAGCTAAGGAAACGCTTCTGCGGCAAACCGGAGTATGTTGAGAATTTCATGAGGTTTATCGCTCAGGACTTAAGAGAATGGATGGCGAAAATAGGCGTTAAGACGGTTAATGAGATGATTGGTCATGTTGAGCGTCTTTCACAAAAGAATGTTGAGAATAATAAAAAGGCGTCGCTCGTAGACCTTTCATCGCTGCTTTATCAGCCGAAAATCTGCTCAAATGATTATGAGAGATACCATAATGTAACGCAGGATCACGAGCTTGAAAAGTGCCTTGATGTCAATACGCTGTTAAAGCTTTGCGAGCCGGCAATAAAGAACGGCAAGAAAATAAGTGCGAAGCTTGAAATTACAAATACAGATCGTGTAACAGGAACGATTCTTTCCTCAGAGATTGCGAGAGCGCATGGTGAGGAAGGGCTTCCGGAGGATAGTATTACGCTTGAATTTGTCGGCAGCGCAGGACAGAGCTTCGGTGCGTTCCTTGCTCACGGCGTGACATTAAAGCTTGAGGGGGACTCAAACGATTATATAGGCAAAGGCTTGTCGGGAGGAAAGATTATTGTTGTTCCTAAGGCGGAGTCGGCAATTGAACCGTCAGAGAATGTGATTATAGGTAACGTAGCGTTTTATGGCGCGATAAATGGTGAGGCATATATCTTAGGAAATGCCGGTGAACGTTTCTGTGTAAGAAACAGCGGTATGACGGCGGTGGTCGAGGGCGTAGGCGATCATGGCTGTGAGTATATGACAGGCGGTAAGGTGGTAGTTCTCGGTAAAACGGGACGCAATTTTGCGGCCGGTATGTCAGGCGGTATTGCTTATGTATATGATGACGACGGACATTTTGAGGAAAGGTGCAACAAGGCGCTTGTAACGCTTGAAGGCGCAGAGGCTGACAGGGCGGTTATTCAGGAAATGCTTGAAAAGCATTTAAAGTATACCGGTTCGGCAAAGGCTAAGCAGGTACTTGATGATTTTGATAATGAGCTGGGCAGATTTGTAAAGGTTATACCGGTTGATTACAAGAAGGTTGTAACAGTTCTTGATGAAGAGCTTGAAAAGGGTTCGGCTTACGAGGACGCAATGACTGCGGCGTTCGAGAGTGTGACAGGCAAGAAAGTGGAAGCAGCATAAGGAGGATGTACTGAGATGGGTAAACCTACAGGATTTTTAGAATATGAAAGAAACCTTCCGAAGGACAGAACTCCTGAGGAAAGAATAAAGGATTGGAAGGAATTCCATACGCATTATGACCTGAAGCTTTTGCAGCTTCAGGGAGCGCGCTGTATGGACTGCGGTGTTCCGTTCTGTCACATGGGGGAGCAGATAGGAAGAACGTCAATCGGCTGTCCGCTGCATAACCTCATTCCGGAATGGAATGACCTTGTATACCGCGGTGATATGGAGGAAGCCTACAGAAGGCTTACCTTAACAAGTCCGTTCCCGGAGTTTACAAGCCGTGTATGCCCGGCGCTCTGCGAGGGTTCATGTACTCTGGGAATGCATGATCCGGCAGTTACGATAAAGAATATTGAACATCACATTATTGATACAATGTTTGCAGAGGGTAAGGTAAAGCCGAGGCGCCCCGAAAAGTCAACGGAAAAGAGAGTTGCAGTAGTAGGCAGCGGTCCTTCCGGACTGGCGTGTGCGGATATGCTTAATCAGATGGGGCACAGAGTAACGGTATTTGAGAGAGCGGATCGTCCGGGCGGACTTTTGATGTATGGAATACCGAACATGAAGCTTGACAAGTCTATTGTTGAAAGACGTATTGCAATTATGGAAAAAGAGGGTGTCAGCTTTAAGCTGAATACCGAGATAGGCAAGAACTACCCTGCTGTAAAGCTTGTGTCAGAGTTTGACGCGGTTGTACTGTGCACAGGCGCGGCAAAGCCAAGACCGCTTACCGTGGAAGGTGCGGACTTGAAGGGAGTATACTATGCGGTTGAATTCCTCAGTCAGAACACAAAGAGTCTGTTGGATTCAAATCACGAGGACAGAATGTATGTAAGCGCAAAGGATAAGAACGTAATTGTAATCGGAGGCGGAGATACTGGAACGGATTGTGTCGGAACTGCAATCCGCCATGGCTGTAAGAGTGTGACACAGCTCGAAATTATGGGTGAAGCAAGCGAAAATCGTCTTCCTAATAATCCGTGGCCGGAGTGGCCGAGAATAAAGAAAACTGATTACGGTCAGGAAGAAGCAGTGTACCTTTATGGAAAAGACCCGAGAGAATATAACACAACGGTTACAAAAATCGAAGGGGACGATATGGGGGATGTAAAGTATGTTAATACTATTCAGGTGGAATGGGTAAAGGCGCCGAACGGCGCAATGGTTCCGAAGCCGATTGAAGGTACCGAGCAAAAGCGCGAGTGTGAGCTTGTGCTGATAGCGATGGGATTTTTAGGACCGGAGCAGGAGCTTGTGAAGCAGCTCACGCTAAGTACAACACCAAGAAGTAATATTGATGCAGATGAAAAGGATTATAAGACTACATTGAGGGGTGTATTCGCAGCCGGTGACTGCCGCAGAGGACAGAGCCTTGTAGTATGGGCGATCCGAGAGGGCAGAGAAGCTGCAAAGAGTATTAACGAATATCTTATGAAATAAGACACAGCGGGAAGCAGCACGTTTTGATGCGGCTTCCTGCTTTTTATATGAAAAGCTGACATATAAGCGTTGGCGGTTCTGAGGGCAGATTATAAAAATAACCTTGCTTATGGACGGTTCGTAAATTAAGCGCACATTGCCTGCTGATTTTGCGTCATACTGCAAAAAAATTTGAAATTAATGCAACCAAATCGCGCTCCGAAAGGTATTATAAGTGAAGGATAAAATATTAAAATGTCAGAGGGAGGATTTCAATGAAAAAACTGATAAGTATAATGTTGGCAGCGGCAATTTGTCCGACTGCGGCAATGGCGGAAGATACACCAAGTGAATGGGCAAGAAAGAGCGTGGAAAGAGCGTTGAATATAGGGATTCTTTCATATGATTATGAGTTTAAGCCTCAGAAGGCAATAACGCGTGAGGATTTCTGTACACTTGCATTTCAGACAATTAATAACGCACCGATAATTGTTGATTTTAAGGAGTATGAGGGAGAGCCAAAGTTTTCGGATACGGATAACAAGAAGATTGCCGCCTTGTGCGAAGCGGGTATTATAGACGGACGTTCGGACGGGCTGTTTGCGCCGAAGGAAACTCTGACGCGCGAGGAAGCGGCGGTTATACTTGCACGTATGTCAAAGTATCTGGGGATTGAAGCGTCTGAAAACAAATGTGACGAATACAGTGACGGTACGGAAATTTCAAACTGGGCAAGGGAATCTGTTAAGGAAATCAGCAAAGCGGGAATTATGAACGGAGTAGGAGATAATCTGTTTCTGCCGGGAGGGGAATACACAGAGGAGCAATCGGTTGTGACATTAATCAGGTTTTACGACTTAATTCTTATGCCGGAGAACGAAACCGGTTATTTTGCAGACAGATTGAATGAGCAAATGCCGGACAACAGGAATTATGTGTTTTCACCGTTTTCAATAAAAACCGTGCTTGCATTGGCGGCTAACGGTGCGGAGGGTGAAACGAAGAAGGAAATTCTTGAAGCGGTCGGAATAGATGACCTCGATACTTTTAATGAGAAAACAAAGGAAATGATAGAATCCTTTTCGGACAATGAGATTTTGCAGTTCTGCAATGCAAATGCAATATGGGTTAATTCGGATAAGACAAGTCAGAAATTCAGCAAAGAATACCGCGAAAAAATCGGTGATTTTTACGGAGGAGAAGCAAGAAGCGTTACAGATGAGAATGCAGTCAAAGAAATAAACGGATGGATAAGTGAAAAAACTAACGGTAAGATTTCTGATGTTATTAGTGATTCGGAGTTTTGGGCAATGCTTGTAAATGCAGTTTATTTCCGCGGAATATGGTACGATGAATTTTATGAAGGCAATACGAAAAAAGCAGAATTTACAGACCGAAACGGAAAGAAATCGGAAATTGATTTTATGAATAAGCTTTCCTGGCTTGATATGGCAGACATTGATGGTACGAAAATGTTATCGCTGCCATATAGAAATACCTATGATATCTTTGATGAGAACGGGAATTTTTTGGAAATGAAATATACGAGAGAAAATATTAATATGTATATTATTCTGAATGACAGTACCAATGAGGATATTGAACAGATACTGAGTGAAGCGATAAGAAAAAATATGTTCACTTCGGAGTACGTTCAGCTTTCGCTTCCTAAATTTAAAGTTGAGTATAATACCGATTTAACCGATATACTGCGCCGGCTTGGGATTAGCAAAGCGTTTGAAACGGAAAATGCTCAGTTTGAGCCGATGTTTGACAAGGGGAGAATGTTTATAACAGACGTTGCGCACAGCGGATATATCAGTGTAGATGAAAAGGGAACGGAAGCAGCGGCAGTTACTACGGCAGGAATGGCAGGAAATTCACTCCCGCCAGAGCCTGTCGAATTTAAAGCAGACAGACCCTTTACCTTTGTTATACGTGATAATACGCGGGATGAAATTCTGTTCATGGGAGAATTCGCATATGCAGAATGACAGAAAAGCAGAACAGCCGCTGACTGCTTTCAGTATAACTCAAACTTATAATCCGAAATCCTTTCGCCAATGCGTTTGGGAAAATAGAAGCAAGCAGATTGCCGTTATGAGGGGCGCAGTCGTACGCTGTACTTCAAGCACCTAATGACGGTGAGATGCGCCGTTTATCTTTTTCGAAACTTTTATTAATATCTATACAGCCGGAGGTATAAGTGCTTCCGGCTGAGCTGCTTTTTTATCGGCGCCCGTATTAATGTGATACCAATTTGTTACTAATAGTACAGTTTTATGCTATTTTAAGAGACTGTTAAAAATTAAAAAATATTGGTTTTATTGCGATTATTAGGACTTGATTTTTTAACTGATATATAGTACAATATATATAACATGTACTATTGACGGAGGATTTTTTATTATGCAGTTAAAAACAAATAACGGAATAGGCTCGGTGTATGTTTCAAATAATGTAATAGCCGAGATAGCCGGAGCGGTAACGACTGATTGCTACGGAGTAGTAGGCATGGCTGCGCATAATATGAAGGACGGGCTTACAAGTCTGATAAAGTCCGATATAACCCGCGGCGTGAATGTTGTGGTGCAGGACGGAGGGATTGCAGTTGACGTTCATATAATCGTGCGTTACGGAGTTAATATCAACGCAATCTGCAAAAGCATAGTAAACCGTGTGCGTTACGCTCTTGAATCAGGAGTAGGTCTTAAGGTGAACAGGATTAACGTGAGAGTTGAAGGCGTAAAGCAAAACTAAGGGGGCGAGGACAATAGAAAAGCTAAACGGAAGAGAGTTTGCGGAAATGATTATTTCCGGAGCAAACCATTTATATAATAATAAACAGTCAGTAGATGAATTAAACGTGTTCCCGGTGCCTGACGGAGATACGGGCACTAATATGTCGCTTACCTCGGCGGCGGTAGCGCTTGCGCTTAAGAACAATCCGACCGATTCGGCGGCAAAGGCAGCGGAGCTGATGAAGTCAGCGGCGCTCAGAGGTGCAAGAGGAAATTCCGGAGTAATTCTTTCGCAGCTGTTCCGCGGAATCGCAAAGAGCAGTGCCGGACTCGACGAGCTGAATGCGGCGGATTTTGCAAAGGCGTTAAAAAGCGGAAGCGAAGAAGCCTACAAAGCTGTAATGAAGCCGACAGAGGGTACAATACTGACCGTAGCACGTGAGAGCGCGGAGGGTGCGGTACAGTGCCGCTCCAATGACATAACGGAGGTGCTGAGGGCAGCGGCAGAACGCGGAAACAAGGCTCTTGCAAATACACCGAAGCAGCTTGAAGAGCTTGAACGGGCAGGCGTGGTTGACGCGGGCGGTCAGGGTTGGATGTATATTCTTGAAGGCGCGTTAATGTACCTTGAAACCGGAAGGGCGGCAGAACGTGCAGACGGTGATACACAGGCAAGTCAGGCTTCGCCAAGTGCGCAGGGAAGCGTTTCAACGGAGGATATAAAGTATAAATATTGTACGGAGTTTCTTATTGAAAAGGAGAACGCCGGAGATACAGCCGACAGCTTCAGGGATGCGATTGCGCAGAAGGGTGACTGTATGTTGGTTATTGATGACGGCGATATTGTAAAGGTGCATATACACACGAATAATCCCGGCTATGTGCTTGAGGAGGCTGTGAAGCTCGGCGAGCTGATTAATCTTAAGATTGACAATATGAAGCACCAGCACCGCTCGATTCTTGATGCGTCACCAAAGCCGGTGAAGGTCGAGGTAGAAACAAAGAAGCGCTTGAAGAAGCCGGCAGCTCCGGATAAGGATTACGGCTTTGTTTCGGTATGCACGGGCAAGGGGATTGTAAAGGTTTTGAAGGATTTGGGGATTGACAGGATAATTGAGGGCGGTCAGACGATGAACCCATCAACCGAGGATATTCTGAAAGCTGTTGATAAGGTAAAGGCAAAGACTGTTTTTGTGTTCCCTAATAATAAGAATATTATCATGGCGGCAAATCAGGCTGCGGAGCTTGCTGAGGATAAGAAGGTAATTGTAATCCCGACAAAGACGCTGCCGCAGTGCGTGAGCGCTATGATGGCATTCAATGCAAATAAGGATACTGACAGCAATGAAAAGACGATGGTAAGGGCACTCGGCAAGGTTCGCACGGGTCAGATTACTTATGCCGTGCGTGATACCGAAATAGAAGGAGTGAAAATTAAGAAGAATGATATAATAAGCATTATTGAGGGAGAGATTTCGCTTGTCGGGCATGATATAAATGAGGTCCTTGATGAAACAGTCAGGGAGCTTGCCGACGAGGACAGCGAATATATCACCGTATATACCGGCAGGGAGGTAAAGAAGGCACAGCTTGAAGCTGCGGAAAAGCTGCTTTCTGTATATGAGGAGGACGAGATTGAGGTAGTGTTCCGAAAGGGTGCGCAGCCGCTGTATTATTATATCGTTGGTGTAGAGTAATGAATAATAAGAATATCAGATATTTAAAGGGTGTCGGCGAAAAACGCGCGGCACTCTTTAATAAAAAGGGAATAAATACTGTTGAAGATATGCTGTATTTCTTTCCGCGCTCGCATGAGGACAGGAGCAAAACCAAGCTTATCTCAGAGTGCGTGAATGGTGAAACAGTGTGCATATCCGGTACTGTTTACGCACCGGTGCGGGAGAATCGTATACGGCGCAATATGACGATTTACAGCATGATTGTTACTGATTCATCCGGCGCGATAACGGTTATGTGGTATAACAACCGCTTTGTCAGGGACGTGTTCGAGGTTGGGGATAGATATACCTTTTACGGAAAGATTTCCTTCCGCGGTGCGAAAATTGAAATGACAGGTCCGGTGTACGAGAAGGAAGGACAGGGCAGGTTTACAGAGAAGATAGTGCCGATTTATCCGCTTACGGGCGGACTTACTCAGAAGATAGTTCAGGGTACGATGGAGGAGGCGATTAAGGACGCGGGCAGGCTTGACGAGTATATTCCGGATAAAATACGTGAGAAGTATAAAATTGCCGAGATAAATTATTCGATAAAGAATATTCATTTCCCTGATGATTTTGAAAGCTATAACATTGCAAGGCGCAGATTTGTTTTTGAGGAGCTTATGGTTTTGCAGCTTGCGCTGCTTGACAGAAAGGAAATATTCTGTAAAAAGGACGGTATAAGGCTTGACGGCTCATGTGTGAAGGAGTTCATAAAAACGCTGCCGTTTCCGCTCACAGGTGCGCAGAACAGGACGATAAAGGAAATTCTTCAAGACTGTGCATCCGGAAAGCAAATGAACAGGCTTGTTCAAGGTGATGTGGGTTCAGGAAAAACAGCGGTTGCGGCGGCGGCAATTTACGCGGTGGTAAAAAACGGGCATCAGGCCGCAATGATGGCGCCGACAGAAATACTTGCGGCACAGCATATGGAAACGCTTCAAGGCTTTTTTGAGAGCATGGGAATAACGGTTGTGCTGCTTACAGGAAGCCTTAAAGCGAAGGAAAAGCGTCATGCGCTGGAAATGACAGCAACGGGGGCGGCAGATGTAGTGGTAGGAACTCATGCGATTATTCAGGAGGGCGTTGATTTTTATGACCTTGCGTTTGTTGTAGCGGATGAACAGCATCGTTTCGGAGTGGAGCAGAGGGCTAAGCTTAGCGCGAAGGGTGTAAACCCGCATATGCTTATCATGTCGGCAACGCCCATTCCGAGGACGCTTGCGCTTATTTTGTACGGAGATTTGGATATTTCAATCATTGATGAACTCCCTCCGGGAAGAAAGGCTGTTAAAACCTACGCTGTAGGTGAGGATATGCGCGATAGGATAACGAAATTTATTTATAAGAATGTCAAGCTTGGAACACAGGTGTATATAGTGTGTCCGCTTATTGAGGAAACGGAGAAAAGTGACTTGAAAAATGCGGAGGAGATTTCGCGGAAGCTTGCCGAGCAGTTTACTGATATAACGGTTGGGCTGCTTCACGGAAAGATGAAGCCGAAGATAAAGGACGCAATTATGACCGAGTTTGCGGAGGGTAAGATAGACGTGCTCGTTTCAACAACGGTAATTGAGGTTGGGGTAAACGTTCCGAATGCAAATGTGATGATAATTGAAAATGCGGAGCGTTTCGGACTTTCCCAGCTGCATCAGCTGAGGGGACGGGTAGGACGAGGCTGTGACCAGGCATTCTGCGTTCTTTTTGCGCACGGAAATAGTGAGATTACAAAGAAGCGAATGGAAACAATGTGCATTTCAAATGACGGATTTTATATAAGCGAGCAAGATTTGAGGCTGCGCGGACCGGGAGATTTTTTCGGTACGCGTCAGCATGGACTGCCGGAGATGCATATTGCGAATTTGTTTGAGGACAGGGACATATTGAAGCTTGCTCAGGAAGCGGCAAAGGAGATTAACGCCGAGGGGTTGGATAAGTATCCGCTGTTGAAGAACCGGTGCGGAAAAGTTCTTATGGATGATGTTGTGCTGAATTGAGTAAAAGAAAGCAGACTTATGTGGGGGAAATAGGTTATTGTACTTACCGCCGTTTTCCCAAACGCATTGGTGAAGGAAATTCAAAAGGAAATGCAAAGATATATTCAAATAAAAAATTATATATTAAAAAAATATTTAAGTAAGCCCTTGCAAACCTAAATAAAATATAGTATAATTAAATATATAAAACAAAAACACCGCATCACGAAAGGAATGATGTTCATGAAATGCCCGTATTGCAGCTTTCTTGAGAGTAAGGTTATAGATTCGCGTCCGACTGATGAGGGAGGCTCAATCAGACGCCGGCGCGAATGTCTTAAGTGCGGAAAACGCTTCACAACATATGAAAAGATAGAAGCTGTTTCAATCGCTGTTGTGAAAAAGGATAATTCACGCCAGCAGTTTGATAGGAACAAGATATTAAAGGGAATTATAACCGCATGCGAAAAGAGGCCTATTTCGCTCGTGCGCATGGAAAAAATTGTTGACGATATAGAGAGTGAGCTGTATCAGGCGCAGGAACGCGAGATTGATACTGCAAGGATAGGCGAGAAAGTTATGGAGAAGCTTAAAACTCTTGACGACGTCGCGTATGTACGATTTGCTTCGGTGTACAAGCGTTTTGATGATGTGGAAACCTTTATGAAAGAGCTTCAGGAGCTGAAAAAGAATAATTGACAGAGGGAATTGAGGAATAGTATGGAAGAAACGATTGCTGCAATATCAACACCGGTCGGCAGCGGCGGTATTGCTGTTATACGCGTAAGCGGAGCCGATGCGGTCGTAATTGCGGACAGAGTGTTTAAGGGGCGTCAGCCGCTTTCCGGCGCGGCAACGCATACGATTCATTACGGCTTTGCCGTAAACAGCAGCGGAGAACGCATTGACGAGGTTCTTGCATCAATTATGCGCGCACCGAACAGCTTCACGCGTGAGGATGTGGTTGAGATAAGTACTCATGGCGGAAGCATAGCTTCACGTAGAGTGCTTGACGCGCTGATTCGTGCCGGGGCAAGAATCGCGGAGCCGGGAGAGTTTACAAAGCGCGCCTTTCTGAACGGAAGAATAGATTTGTCGCAGGCTGAGGCGGTAATAGACATCATCAACGCAAAGAATACAGCTTCACAGCGGAATGCGCTTTCACAGCTTGGTGGAGCGCTTTCCCGTGAGATTTCTGACGCGCGCGAAGCATTGGTAAATCTTGCGGCGAGAATGCAGGTTATTATTGATTATCCGGACGAGGATTTGGAGGATATTACTCCTGCGGAGATAGGGAACACAGCTGCGGAAACGGCGGTGAAGCTGCGCAGACTTTCGGATACCGCGGACAGCGGAAGGCTTATCCGTGACGGCATAAGATGCGCTATTGCGGGAAAGCCTAATGTTGGAAAATCATCTCTTATGAATCTGCTCTCAGGTGAGGACAGGGCGATTGTAACCGATATTGCGGGTACAACGCGTGACGTCATTGAGGAAAGCGTGAGCCTTGACGGAGTGCCGCTTGTGCTGATTGACACTGCCGGAATACATTATACGGAGGATACCGTAGAGAAAATAGGTGTGGAGCGTAGCCGCAAATCAATTGAAGCGGCGGATTTGGTGCTTGTGATGCTGGATTCCCAGTCAGGCTTTGACAGAGAGGACATGGAGGTTATCGAGGCAAGCAGCGGTACAAAACGCATTATTCTTGTGAATAAGTGTGATTTGGGGTCAGCGGAGTATCTGGACAGAGTAAGGGCAGCGGCAGACGATGCGCCGGTTATTGAAATCAGTGCTGTAACCGGTGAAGGTATAGATATACTTATTGAAAAAATATGTGATATTTATCATCTCGACTTTGCGGCTGACGGCAGCAGAGCGGTCATAACAAATATGCGTCATAAAACGGCTTTAATAAAGGCGGAAAGCGCACTGAACCGCGCAGCAGAGGCGATTAAGGGGGGAATGCCGACAGATATTGCTTCCATAGATATTAATGAAGCAATTGATGCTCTCGGCGAGATTACGGGAGAAACGGTTTCGGATTCTATTGTGTCCGAGATATTCCACAGCTTCTGCGTGGGAAAGTGAAGGTGGGATAGGCATGCGGCTTGATAAATTCATTTCCAACTGCGGTGCGGCAACGCGCAGCGAGGTAAAAAAACTTGTAAAAAACGGCTCTGTTACAGTAAACGGGGCAATCGCAAAAAAACCGGATATAAAGATAGATGAAAATAAAGACGTTGTCTGTGTAAGCGGCGCCGAGCTGAATTACCGTGAATTTGTGTATTTGATGCTGAATAAGCCGAAGGGTTATATAAGCGCAACAGAGGATAAGCATTATCCGGTTGTAACGGAGCTTGTGCCGGAGGAATATGCGCATTATAATGTGTTCCCTGTCGGCAGGCTTGATATAGACACGGAGGGACTGCTGCTTCTCACGAATGACGGTCAGTTCGACCATTATATGACCTCGCCGAAGAAAAATATATATAAAAGATATTTCGCACGGCTTGACAGACCTGCCGAGGATGAGGATATAGAGATATTTAAGAATGGAATGAAGTTCAAGGAATTCACGGCAAAGAGCGCAAGACTTGAAATAACCGAAAATCCGGCGGAGGTGTATATTGAAATCGCCGAGGGTAAGTTTCATCAGGTAAAGCGTATGTGTGAGCGTGTGGGTAAGAACGTCATATACCTGAAACGCGTTGCGATAGGCTCTCTGCCGCTTGATGAATCGCTTGAAAAAGGGAAGGTTCGCCCTCTTACTGAGGACGAGATGAGATTGCTTGGAGTTTATCCGTAATTAAAGAAGTGAATATTGCAAAGTCGGATTTTTTTCTGCTGCGGTGAGCTGTAAACAGCTTACCTATGGCTTGCTTGGCAAGTCATCCGGTCAGATTATTCCCAAAAATCCGATGCATATCGGTGTATGCCGAGGATTTTGGGGCAATATGACGGAAAATCAGAAAGCAGGATGTGCTTAATTTACGGATAGGCTCTTAATATACAGGAACAGTAATTTTATCTCCTATACAAAGCTTTGCGCTGTTCATATTGTTAAGCTTCATAATGTCGTCCATAATTCGGCGTAAATCACGGCTTTCAGTATTGCAGTATTCCGCAATGCTCCAGAGCGTATCTCCGGTTGATACGACATATGTTTTCGTATCCGAAACCTTGGTAGCGTTTGCCGCTGACGCTATAAATATGCATAATGCAGCGGCGAAAATAATAAGAAAAGCAAGACAGCGGAGCTTTCGGCTGTTCTTCTTTTTTTCTCTTTGACGTCTGCGGGCAGCGAGTTCTGCTCTGCTGCGGCATTTGCAGGTATTAATGTTTGGGGTGCGCTTGTGATTCCTGTTCATTTGTTTGCCTCCGAATGTTCTTATATATAACTCTGTAATAACCTTATGACAATACTATACCACAACAAATGTTCGTTGTCAAGAGAAAAAACGAAAAAAATTTTGAGAAAAATCGTACAAACAGAGTACTGTACCAAATAAAGTACAGTAAAGGGAGAATTGGAATGAAATGGATAAAAGAACATAGGTACTGCCTGTGGCTGTTATATTTTGTGTTTTATTTTCCGGCGTTTTTTATGCTGGAAAGGGTGGTTGACCCGAAATTTATTATAGAATGTTCGTTTGATAGAATGATACCTTTCTGCAAACATTTTATATATCCGTATTATTTTTGGTACATAACAATGCCCGGCTCACTCGTCCTTTTTATGCTGAAGGATAAGGAGGCGTTTCTGCGGCTGTGTTTTATCATGTTTACGGGAATGACTGTTTCGCTTGGAATATATTTCGTACTGCCTAACGGTTTGGATTTAAGGGTTCCGTTTGAGGTGAATGATCTTTCCTCATGGCTGTGTGCAATGCTTGAAAGTATTGATACACCGACAAATGTCTGCCCGTCAATTCATGTGTCAAGCTCTGTTGCCATTGATATGGCGGTGCAGCGTTCTGCTCTGCTTAAGGATAAAAAGCTTGTAAGGCTTGCATCGTTTGTCATAATGCTTGCGGTTTCGGTTTCGACCGCGTTTGTAAAGCAGCATTCACTTATAGATATTGCGGCGGGCGCGGCTCTCAGTGTAGTGCTGATGCTGATTTACGATTTTTGGATACATAAAAAATAAGGAGGCGGAGCTATGGCATTGCGTTTATACAGGGGTTCACTGGATTCGGATATGATAGACAGCTGTCTTGATGAGATTGAAAGGGATAAGCTTTCAAGGCATCTTGTAATCATACCGGAGCATTATTCCTATGAGATGGAGCATAAGATGGTTGACCGGTTCGGGGTAATCGGACTGAACAATATTGAGGTTCTGACGCCTCACAGAATGGCGGTCAATTACCTTAACACCGATAATACAAGGTATCTTAATCCGGCGGGAAAGCAGATGCTTGTTGTCTGTGCAATAGACAGCTGTCTTGAAGATGAAAGCGTGAGTGACGGAGTGAAAAGTATTATATCCCGACGCTCGTTTGCGGGAAGTATAGTTTCGCTCATTTCGGAGTTTAAGCGGCACATGATTACTCCGGAGATTTTAAGAAGCTGCGCTGCGGCTCAGCTTAATGAAAAGAGCGGTATAGGCCATGAGCATCTCGCGGAAAAGCTGTCGGCTGCGGCTGAGGTATACGAAAGATATAACGGCTTGCTCAGTGACAGGAGATACATTGATTCCGATGATGACGCGTCAAGGCTTGCTGAAAAAATAATGTCTGATATTCCGGCGGGAAGGCTGATTAAGACAGAGGAGGATAAGCTTGCACCGAAAAAAGCGGAGCTTAGAGAGCTGAATATTCGGCTTAAAGAAATTTACGATGAAATAGGAAATCCGGATGAATTGCTTGAAAAAGCGGCGGAGCTTGAAGCGGCTGCCGGCAAGCTGGCGGAGCTGTATGAGCGGGCGCAGGAGGAAAGGAATGCGCTTAACAGCGTAAAGGCTGAAACAGCCGATGAAAAGTCGGATTTAAGAAATAAAAAGACAGCCGCAACGCGTGCGCTTAATAAGGCGAAAAAGGATTGGGAAGTCTCGGAGGGAGAGTTTTGCGCGGCTAAGGCTGCGGCAGCCGAGGCGGTCGGGCATCTTGGGGGAATACCGGAAAAAATAAAGCGGCTGCGCGCGGAAATGGACGGCATAAGAAGCAAAAACGCGGAGCGGAAAAGGATTGCCGTACACGGGGGAACAAGGGTATGGTTCATGTGCTTTGACGAGTATCTTCCTCATCATATGCAGCTTGTAAGGGCTGCGTCTGCGGCATCTAAGGAAACCACCGTCTGTTTGAATTATGTAAAGTCTGATGATGTATACGGTGTGACCGATGAGGAAATGAGAATGAGGGAGCTTGACAGAAAATTCGGCTCGGTATTCGGCAAAAGCGAAAGACAGGCGCTTTGCAGCAGGGCGGAAGCTATATACAGCAGTTATGATGTGTATTCGGAACCGCCTTCTGTGGTATCCGCAAATAATATCAGACATGACGCGGTAATATATTCGGTTATGGAAAAATCATATAATAAGCTGCTGGCGGAGAAGCCGGAAACAGAAAAATTTTTTAGCCGCAATGATGCGGTAAGAAGAAAACCGGAGGTTGATTTCCTTGTAAAGCATTACGGATTTTTTGAACGCTTCAATGGAAAAACAAGGGCGATAGAAATAGCCGAATGTGAAAATCCGCACCGTGAGATAGAGTATGCCGCTGAAACAATTCATACGCTTGTCCGCGAAAGCGAGCAGAGGTATGAGTGCGCGGTGAAACGGAGCAATGACAGCAGAGATTACTATGCCGAGGATATGAGCGCGGCACTGCATGAGGTAAAGGAAATGCTGAGCGGCGCACTTGGATATGATGATGAAAAAGCTGCTGACGAGCTTATGGAATGGCTCGGTATAGGCAGACCCAGACGTCCGGCAGAGTCGGATTTGATCCGTTACCGTGATATAGGAATTTTGTTCGGGGGCGCATCGGATTACACTCACATTCTCGATTCGATTTTTACGGGGCATAATATACAGTATTTTGCCGATGAAAAAATAATTCTGTCCGAGCATCCGATTGCTGTTCAGCTGCTGTCGGTGTTTGATATTTTTGAGAGCGACTGGAGATATGAGTCGATGTTCAGGTTCCTTAATGCCGGTTTTGTTTTCGAGAAAAAAGCGGGGCGGAACGGAGAATATATATCAAGACTTGACGCGGGCGAGATTGCGCGGCTTGATAATTATGTTGTGCGCTATGACATAAGGGGAAGAAAGCTGTGGGAGCGCGAGTGGGAGTTTTATGGTGAAATTTTCGGAATGACATGGGACAGTGAGGAAGCCGGACGTGAGGATAAGCTGGAAAATGAGAGGGTAAACGCGCTGAGAAGAAGCGTTTGCGCACCGCTTGTAAAGCTGCTGCCGAAATCGTCGGACGAAAAGAAAACAGCTGCCGCTCATGTAGAGGCAATGTATGAGTTCCTGAGAGATATATTTATGTACGAGGGACTCACCGAGGATGTGCGGCGTTTTGAGCAGAAGGACACCCCCGGTGCGGTTCAGACCGCTCAGCAGTTCAGCCAGATATGGAATAAGCTGCTTGAAATACTGAATCAGATAAACGTTACAATGGGCGATATGGAAATCTCGTTCGCGAGGTTCGGCGAATATCTGAGAGCCGGACTTTCACAGTGTGAGATACGGACAATCCCGTCCTCGCTTGACGCGGTTTATACGGGGACTGTTGAGCGAAGCACCTCCAGCCCGGTGAAGAAGCTGTTTGTAATGGGCGCGGTAAGCGGAACTTATCCCGAACCGGCATCATATGACGGATTTTTTACCGATATTGACAGAAGCTATATAAGGAGCTACGAAGAAGGAAAAATAGATTTAGCTCCGACAAAGACGGAGCAGCGCACGAAGCAGCGGTATAAGGTGTTCAAGGCGATAAGGACGGCATCTGAAGGTGTGAGCGTGACGTACCCGTCACAGGATAATGACGGAAAAAGCGTGAGAGCCTCGGCATTTGTTTCGGATATAAAGGAGATGTTCGGCATAGATAAGCATCCGGCGTTCCCTGAGGATGCGGCGGACGAGGGAAACATAACCTCGGAATATGCGGCAAGGAAGGGGCTTGTCATAAACAGCGCCGCGCCGCTCAGCCGGCTAAGTCCGGCATGGCGAAGTGTTTACCGCTGTCTGCGCGACAGCGGAAGGCATGACAAAGCGCTTGAACAGATTGCGCTTGCGTCCTCGTTCTATTCACGTCCGCCGAGAATTTTGCCGGAAACTGCGGACGAGCTGTATACGAGGAGAATATTCCGCGGCGACAGGGATACGGGAGAAAACGGACGGATTTACAGCGCGACAAGGCTGGATTGCTACGCGTCATGCCCTATGCAGTATTTTATGCAGTACGGACTCAGGCTTGCCGAGGAGGTAAAGGCGGGAATTCAGGCGAATGAGGTCGGCACCTATGTGCATAAGCTTGTTCAGGAGGTATGCTCCGAGGTGTACACGAATGATGAGGGGCTGACAGACAGAGAGAATGAGGAAAGATGCCGGAATGCATGGCATGAGCTGGACGAGGGACGGCTTAAGGAATATATTGACAATAAAATAGAAGCATCGCAGGCACAGCTTTCGGAGTCGGTTCCCGACTATCATATGCGTAAGCGCGTTATGCGCAGGATAAAGAATACTGTTACGAGATGCTCTGTAAATGTATTGAGAAGTCTTAAGCAGGGTAAATTTGTGCTGAAGGCGACGGAGCTTTCGGTGGATAACGTACGGCTTGTGCCGGATAAGAGAGTGTATATAAACGGAGCGGTTGACAGAGTGGACGAGTTCCGTTATACGGACGGTACCCGGCAGGAAAATCTGCTCAGAATTATAGATTATAAAACGGGTAATACGGATTTCAGTACGGCGGACATTGAAAACGGCAGGAATATGCAGCTTGTAATATATGCGATTGCGGCGGCAATGCAGTACGAGCAGGAGGACGGCAGCGGCACGCCTTACAGCCTTTCGGGAATATATTATCAGCATATGCGTGACCGCTATAAAACGGTTGCCGGATTCGGTGCGGAGGACGGAAGCGAGAAGGAAATATACCTTGACGGTGTGACCTATCTTCCGGCAAAGGACGGCAGCGAAGCGGATAAGCTTAAACGCGGCGCAATTATTGAAGCCATTGACGAGAGCGAGAACTATATCGGACTTTCGGAATTTACTCACGGCCCCGGCGGAAAAAAGGCTAAGACCGAAGCGGAGCGTGACAAGCTGATTGAAAGAGTAAAGGAAAACATAATGGGAATTGACAAGGAGATAATGTCGGGCAGAATTTTACCCATGCCCTACAGCAGCGGTAAGGACAGTGACGCATGCGGTTTCTGCCGATTCAAGGATATATGCAGCTTTGAAAGAAACAAAACTAAGCGGAGAAAAAGCAGCGCGTCAGCATTCGGAGGTGAGAATTAAGCATGGCGGACATAAAATGGACGCCCTCTCAGAGGGCGGCGATAGACACGCGCGGACGAAATATACTTGTAAGCGCGGCGGCGGGTTCGGGAAAAACAGCCGTGCTTGTCGAGCGTATTATAAACCGCGTCATGCGTGACAGGGACAAAACCGACATAGACCGTATGCTTATAGTAACATTTACAAATGCGGCGGCGGCGGAGATGAAGGAAAAGATAAATAAGCGGCTGAGAGGATATGAGCGAAGGTACCGATTTTCGGAGCGGAAGATAAAGAGCGGCGCCAGAGCTGCGGCACGCAGATATGAAAGTGATGCGGCAGAGCAGAGAAGGCGCAGGTATGAGCAGATGAGCGCGCTGGATGATGCGGACATCTGTACGATAGACTCCTTCTGCAAAAGGCTTGTCCAGAGCTTTGCGCATGAGCTTGATATTTCTCCCGATTTTAGACTCTATGACCCGGCGGAGGATGAAATGGTTATCGATGAAACCGCTGAAAAGCTGATTGAACGCTGCTATAACACAAATGATGAACGCTTTATGCGGCTGACTGAGTATTACAGCAGTATGAGAAATGATGACGGCTTAAAAAATATGATTGCCGGGATTTATAAATTCCTCCAGAGCTATGCCGAGCCGACAGAAAAGCTTGACGAAATATTCAGCTGCTATGGAGAAAGCGCGGATACCTTGTTTGAAAGCGTATGGGCGCGCGAGCTTATGCGGGAGCAGAAAAATTCGGCGCGCAGAGTGATAATGCGGCTAATGAACGCGGAAAACGGCAGCGCGGAGGATTTGCTCAGCTCTCCGCGTATCGGATTGGCGCATGTATTTGCGGATGTTATGCTGCTGCTCTGCGGGAGCCTTGAGTTCTGCACGGAGGAATCTCATGAAGCGGCGCTTTTGCTTGCGGACGCCGTCCTTGCCGGAGATGAGGCACTGTTTGAAAGTACGCTGAAAAAGAACGCGGACTTGCTCCGGAATGTGATTTTTGACGGCGGCAAGGTTCATGAAGCAGTGAGCGGATTATTCTGCTATGCAGCGGGAGTTGAGCCGGAGCGGCGACTTATCGCGCTTTGCGAAAGATATGAAAAGGAAATATGTGAAGCGTGCGGTGCGGAGAGCACGGGGTATCTTTTCAAAATTACGGATAAGTATGTAAGACCGCTGTACGAGCTTGTATCATCCGATGAAATATCGGGTGAGGAAAGCTGGAACGCGATATATGATATTTCATTTGAACTGCTTCACACCTCGGCGCCAAAGCCGAGAAAGACGAAGAAGAACAGCGGGGAATATAATGAGGAAATAATCGCAGAGCTTGATTTGATGAAAAAGAACTGCCTGAGCGGATTCGATTTCAGCTATGTTGACCGTAGAGCGAACGAGGTAAAGATACAGTATGAGCAGCTGAGCCGTCAGGCGGAGGATATTAAGGCGCTTGTTGCTGAGCTGATGGAGGATGTACGGCGTATAAAGTCTGACAGAAATGTTTATTCCTTTGCGGATATTGAGCATATGGCGTACAGGCTTGTAACGGAACAGAGGTACGGTGATATTGCGGCAATGTGCCGCGAGCGCTACACCGATATTCTTATTGACGAGTATCAGGACACGAACGGCTTGCAGGACGCGATATTTTCGGGGATTTCCAACGGAAGAAATGTGTTCATGGTCGGCGATTTAAAGCAGAGTATATACGCGTTCCGCGGAGGTGACCCGTCTATTTTCAAAAAGAAAAGTGCGGAGTATACACCTTATGCGGAGGCAGATAAGAACGGCTGTGACCCGGTGAGAATTGACCTTGCGGATAATTTCCGAAGCAATGTTAAGGTAGTTGACGCTGTAAACGAGCTTTTCGGCTATGTAATGACCGAGGAACTGGGAGACGTTGACTATAACAAAAAGGGCGAAAGGCTTGTCTGCGGCAGACTGTCAGGCGACAGTGAAGAACAGAAGAAAGTCTACATGAACAAAAAGAGCGAGCTTGTGCTGCTGCCGTTTATCAGAAAGCAGTCGGATTCAGGTATGGAAAACGGAGAGGAAATAGACCGTACGGATATTGAAGCACGATATGTTGCGGGCAGAATACGGGATATGGTTGATTCTCATGAGAAAATCATTGCGGACGGAACCGTGCGCGATATTGAATACCGCGATTTTACCATAATAGCAAGCTCGGTAAAGAGCATAATAAATGTATACAGTGACGCGCTTGACGAGCAGGGAATACCGCTTGCCATTCCGTCAATCGGCTATTACAGCTTTTTCGAGATAAGCGTTGTGCTTTCGTTTCTGCGCGTTATTGCGAACAGGAGAAGAGATGTTCCGCTTGTGACGGTTATGCGTTCTCCTATCGGAGGCTTTACGGACGAGGAGCTTGCACAGATTTCTGCCGCGGGCAGAGGAAGGGATTTCTTCGGCAGAATGCAGAGTATTATTTACCGTGCAGGTCAGGCTGCGGAGCGTTTAGAGCCGCTTCCGGTTGAACGCGCTCTATTGAATAAAATAGGAAGGTTTATCGCTTTGATAGACCGTTTCGACAGCTACAAGCATTATAAAACAGTTGCGGCGATAGTGTACAGCATATATACCGAAACAGGGTTCTATGATTTTGTTGGAGCGATGGACGGCGGAAAGCTTGCTCAGCAGAATCTGACGCTTTTTTATGAGAAGGCAAAGAAGTTTGAAGCCGGCGGAGCGGGCAGTCTGTACAGCTTTGTAAAGTATATAGAAAAGCTGCGTGAGGAAAATGATAATGAGGAAGGAGCGCCGAGCGCGTCCGAATCGCAGAACGCAGTGCGTATGATGACGATTCACGCGTCAAAGGGACTGGAGTTTCCTGTGGTGTTTATGGTGTCATGCGGAAAGAATTTCAGGCGCGAATCCTCAGAGGATGGAAAGATTAACCGAGAAGCCGGTATAGGCTTGTATTATCTTGACCCGGAAAGGAAAACGAGGGCGGCGTCACCGCTTTACCGATGGGTAAGCCTAAGAAACAGGCGGGAGAACAGGAGCGAGGACGTCAGGAAGCTTTATGTCGGCATGACTCGCGCGCGTGAAAGGCTCATCTGCGTAATATCCAAGAACAGCAGTCCATCTAAGTATAAGGCGATGGTGAGCAGGCTTATGAAAATGGGCAGAGCCTTAGCGGACAGCACGGCTGACGGATATTCGGCGGCAAACCTTGTCAATGCGGAAGGCTTTACCGATTGGATAATGCCGTCATATTTTGCCGGAGTTGACGAAAACGGCACATCACCGTGGCAGTACAATCCTGATATAAGTGCGGAGGATTATCTGTCGAGAGATGTTTACGGAATTATAGGTCATACCTATAAATTCAGCAGACTTACATCGCTGCCTTCTAAAACAACAGTGTCAAAGGTTAAGGAGGAACGAAGCGGCGACGGCGGATATATAAACGCAAAAAGGAGCGCATATGCTGCGCAGTATGCAACGGGGCTTGATAAGCTGCCTGAGAGCGCTGTGATTAATGATGCCGTTCAGTTTGATAACAGAGCGGAAATAAGCTCCGGACCGGCGGGGAAAATCCCGGCAAATCTGCTCGGTACCGCGTATCATAAGGTGATGGAATTGGTAAATCCGTTAAAATGCGCGGATGAGGACGAGGTAACGGAGCAGATTGAGGAATTGTGCCGTGAAGGCTTTATTGACAACGGGCTTGCCGCAGGAATAAAGTCGGAGTATGTGTCAGCGTTTTTCACGGGGCATGAGCTTGGCATGGAAGCTGTGAGCGCGTACAAGTCAGGCAGACTTTACCGGGAAACTCCGTTTGAAATTGAGATTACCCCGGCGGAGTACAGTGATGAAATAACGGAGGGAGAATATCTGTCAGATGATAAAATTCTGCTCCAGGGAACGATTGACTGTTGGTTTAAGGACGGAAACGGTGACGTTTATATTATTGATTATAAGACAGACAGGTACAAGGGCGGATATGACGATGAGGACGGCATAAGCAGATTTTGCAGTGAAAAGGCAGAGGAGTATTCTGTTCAGCTTGACTTATATGCAAGGGCACTGGAGAAGGCGCTTGACGACGGTGAGAGAATCGATTCGAAGGTCAAAGGGAAGTACTTGTACTTGTTTGCAGTCGATAGATTTGTAAAAGTGGATTAAGAGGCTAGTACATCCTATTTGCTGATTTTCCGTCATATTGCAAAAAATCCTCGGCATATGCCGGTATGCGTTGGATTTTTGGAATAATCCGGCTTCGCAATATGCACTTCTTTAATTAAGGATAGGCTCTAAGCATAGGATTTTCAGGAATTGTAAGGATAAAAGGAAAGGGAGTATAGTAATGAACTACAGCACTGCCGGAGGCGGCAGAAGGAAAATACGGCGTGCGTCAAAGATTATCGGTACAGTGTGCGCGGCTGCGCTTGTGGGATTGTATGTACTTGGCGCAACGCTCGGAAGCGACAGCGAGCAGAGGCAGAAGATTTCGCGGGCGGTTGAGGAAAACAATCAGCTCAGAAGCGAGCTTACCGCGAAGGACGAGAGAATAAATGAACTGGAGGAAGAGGTAAGACAGCTGAAAGCGGAGCTTGAAGCAATTCCCACACCGGCTCCGACGCCATATCAGCCTGAGCCGACTGCCGAGCCTGCGCCCGCGGAAACGGAGAGTATAAATTCGCCGAGAGAATAAAAGAAGCGGTGTAAATTCATAATAATGTAATTTACACCGCTTTAATTACGGTTTAATTTATATATTGCCCAAAAAACGAGTAATCATATTATCAACGGTATCAGCGTATTTTCTGCTGATATACGCGCATTTATCACAGGGCAGATAAATTATCTTTTTTCTTTCATATTTCTTCATGAACTGTAAATTTACGATATAGCTCTGATGCGTTCTTATAAAATCAGTGTGATTTTTCAGCGGTTCGTCAAGCTCGCGCAGGGGAGAGGGAATGCGTATTGATGAGCCATCTGAGCAGTGGGCAATGCTCACCTTGGCAAAGCCTTCTATAAAAGTGATTTTGTTAAGCGACAAAACAATCGGACTGTTTTTACAGAAAATAGTCAGAGAATTTGCATTGATATTTTCAAGACTTATATTTATCGCTTTTTTAAGATGCGTAAAATCAATAGGCTTTGTCAAAAAGTATGTATGGTTTACTTCATATACATCCATGAAAAAACTTTTTTCAACGGATATGAAAATAATATTTATGTCGATCAATATTTTCCGAGCCTGCTGAGCGGCGTCAATTCCGTTTTCGTGATTCAGCAGTATATCCATAAAAAGTATATGATACACGCTGCCGGAACCGATACTTTCAAAAAAGACGGCGCTGTTCTCAAAAATATCTATTCTGCATGCTATATTCATACATTTTTTTATCTGAGACTTAAGATTGTATGCAAATTCTTTGTTATCGTCAATAACCGCAATATTAATCATTGTTATAATCTGAACTCCTTTCACCAATGCCTTTTGAGAGAAAGGCTCTGAGCAGGTTGCGTTGTTCGGCGGGCGAGATTATATGTTTATATGCAAGCCCAACGAAAGGCGCGAGATGCAACGAGCGTTTCTTTCAAACCTTTTTTCCTCCTAAAGGTATGTTAACAATTATTGAAAACCGATTATTGACGTTATCCAAAATACAGTTTCCGTTTAGCTGTGCAATTAAGTCGTTAATTATTTTCAAACCGTACCCATGGCTTTCTTTATCATCCTTTGTTGTTTCAAAGGTCGCATTATCCGTTTCGGTATCATTTTTACATACTATGACAAGCTGATCGGCGCGGATGAACATATCAAAATCAATATTGCCGTTCGGAACGGTATTCTCCACCGCATTTTGCAGAATGTTTGAAAGGATGCGGCACAGATATATTTCGCTGATATCTAATCCGTCAATTTCTCTGACGGAAATATTCATATTTATGCCGCTGCCTTTTGCAATTTGATATTTGCTTGCCAGAATTATATTAAATACAGAGTTTTTACAGAAAACCACATTGTCCGTTTTGCTGAGATCGTTTTGAACTTCGGATATGTAATCATGAAGCTTAGCTGTGTCACTATTCTGCGCGAGCGATTCAATAACCAAAATCTGATCTTTAAAATCATGACGCAGCTTGCGAAGCTCGAGGTAATTTTTCTGCAGAGCTTCATACTGTTCCGTGAGGTACTTGTACTGTTCCTTGTGCAGAGCTTCAATAATATCATTTTCATGCTGCTTCTTCATTGCCCTGAATGCGAGAAATATGAACAGCATCGACACGAGCATTGCAGTTATTAATATAAACAGAAGGTTAAACATATCGATATGGTAATATGAGCTTATGTACGACATATACAGCATTATAAAATAATATACCGACACGGCGCTTATAAAATAATACGTTGTTTTGGCAGATTCGCTTATATTTCTTTTTATAAGCATTATCAGTCCGAATGCAGATATAGTCTGAAATACTGTAATGAATGCCCTAAAAGCCAATGAGCCTATGCCGCCCGCCGTATAAAACACACTCAAATCCCAGCCCAGAAGCTTGAATACAAGAATAACTACGCTGATTACAATTGTATTGCTTAAGTAAACCGCAGCAAAACACAGGAGCTTATACCGCATACGATCTTTAAAGCAGATAATAACCGATGCTGCGACTATAAAAATATTGATGATAGAGCGTATTAATCCCAAAGAGGAGTAGCTGTTTTTAAAAATCAGCGGCAGCGGCAAGGCAAAGAGCATAAGAAGAAGCGGAAATACAAATTTGTTAAATCTTGCTTCGCAGACCTGACTCATATAGATGCTGAACACAATAATTTCCGCAATGCTTCCTATCATAATTGTTAAAATTTCTGAAACCGACATAGTATCCATCCCTTCATAAATGAGTTATTATAATAATTATATCATATTATACCACGAAAATCAAAAAAAATCGTGTCAAATTTTCCAAAATCGCGTTATTTTTGCAAATTGGTTGAAAAATAACTAAAATTATGATAATTTACTTATGATAAACTATTT
>JAUNPN010000149.1 GCA_030536655.1 bacterium
GTCAAAACCATTTCTACCGCAGGAATGGAATTTACAGAAAAAATTTCGCACACCCAAAAACTTGAATAATCGACTGTTTATCGTTCTTGCTCATAAATGTTACATTTGCGAGAATTTTGTGTTTTCTGCAGTTCGTGTTGCAGATGCTTGATTTTATCACTTAATGACTGCGTTTTTTTGTCCAATTCTTTGCTCACGTCCTTTTCGGCTTCTCTGAAAATATCATAGTCGTATTTACTGCCATATGTACGTTGCAAAGTCTGAACAGTTTGCGATATACCCTCACTGCGGATTTTGCGGCATTCCTCTTGAACGACGAGCAAATCTTCGGGAGGGATATTATCTTTGATTTCACAATAACGCGATTTTTTTTCGTTTCGCTGTCTTCTTTTAATGAAGCATTGCGTTTTTTTCAATTTTTCAGCAACATTAAGATTGTACTTGAAATTCTGTTCGACAATATCAACATCTTTTTCATTCGTGCAGCATAGATCGTCAAGAAGTGAATTCCCGTTCGATTTCAATTCTTCTATTTCCTTCGTAAGCGTTGCAAGGGTGTGCGAAAGCCCATCCCCTGCAGAGAAAACTTATCAATAACTATCATAGAAAGCTAATTTACAGAAAAAAATTTTACACGTCCAAAAGAGGGAGTATCACTCCCTCTTTCTATTACTGCTCTCCGCCGCAAAGCTCAATAAGCTTATCTGCAACCATCGGCACATAAAATTCCTCGCAGCATGCCACATTTGGATGTGAACCTGCACCGTTTATTATATACGCCTTCATCTCATCTTCATTTCTCGTATCCAGCGATGCATCGTTAAACATATCAACGACTTCAGCTCCCCACTCTTTACACATTTCCACAGTTAAATCATGCAGCTGTGTCTGAATATCAAAGTTTCTTGCTCCGGACTTATGAATCGTCACAAATACTACCTGTGTAGTCGGCCACTTCTGCTTCATTGTGTAGAGTATTTCCTCAAAAGCTCCGCAGAAGGTTTTGTTATCAAATTCCACCGCACTGCTTCCCTGAATTTTTCCGAGAACTGTCGTTACATCGGTATTGCTTCCGCCTGCATTAAAGCTGTCCGTCTCCGGATTGCCGTATGCATCATTTGTATATCCGTCAAATACCACAAAATCCGGTTCCTCCGCCGGAGCGCTGTTTACCTGAGCAATAATATCATTACCACTGTCAATCACAGTTGCTCCGTTTTTTGCATATTTTTTGAGAGTCATGCTGTATCTGTTCGTCAAGAGATTCATAAATGCACTGCCGGGCGCATTGTGACCGTACACTATACTGTCTCCGAAAGCATACACACTCTTGTAGTTAAGAACACTTTTATTTTCCGGCTCGGCAGGAACACCCTCTCCCGTTATCAATACACTAAGGTTATCGACTCCCACCGTACCGTTTGATTTTGCGGCACGGACATAAATTGAACCGATTTCTGTTATATCGTTGCTGCTGAAAAATCTCAAATTATCAAGCTCAGCCGTTTCACCGCTGTCATTGGTAAGCACAATATTTACCTTCTTAGCTGCAAAATCCACATCCGCTGTCATATGCATCCATGAATCTATGAAATTGCTGCTTACCGCTGTACCGTTTATCTTTAAGGTACTGCCCGTGTTGTACTCAAAGACAACAATATGACCTTCGGAACCTTCAATAATACCCCAGTCAATTTTGCCGCCGCTGAATGCAGGCGAGCTGCTTCCTATTGTGAACTGGCTGTTTCCGGCAGTGCCCTTCGGTGCGAATTTCAAATCAGTTTCAATTCTGACCGTTTTTCCCGCACAGTCAATCGAATCAATCGCAGTATACGCTCCTATAGTATTTCCGTTCGAAGCATATTTCAGATATTTTCCGCTGTCGTTCGCAATGCTGACCGCAGAAGATGTCCCTCTCCATTTGTCCGGGACTACCTCATAGTCCTCAAAATCCTCATAATAATCGTACTGCGCTGTCATATTGAATACTAGCACAAGCTCGTTGTTTTCAGCAAGAATTGTTTCCGTCTGAGACTTTGTCTTATTAAAGCTGTAAATGTTTACCTTTCCCTCGGTGTCCTTAATCTTGAAGTCCGCGATAAGCTCCTCAGGTACGGTATAGCTTTCACCTGCGTATATATTTTCCGAAATGACAATATCCTCCTTCAGAGAATTACTTTCCTCGTCAACATATTTAATTGTCACTGACGCAGGCTTCAAGTCGGAATCAGATGTCATTTCTATCTTAAACTCCTTTGATTCAAGCGCCGGAGTAAGCTCCATGTTACTCTGTACAGTACGGAATCCGTTTGCCGATGCAGTTATAATATAGCTTCCCTCGCAAAGCATATACTTTCCTTCAATGTTTGGAAGTATCTCAGCCTTTGTTACTGCGTCAGCAACCGTAACTTCCGCATCTTCAACAGCTGAGCCGTCAGCCGCATTTACAGCTATTACATTAATTTCATACTGCGGTGCGCTTTGTGTATGAACCTTTATATCATCAACATAGCATGCTCGGTCTTCATTATCATGACCGGTTGTGAAATTAATTTTTCCAATGTTGCCCGCAGTCGTTCCAAGCTTTCCTGAAAATTCTGTCGTCTTATCACCTGACGAAACTGTTATATACGCTCTGCCTGTCCCGAAATCAAACACATTCTTATAATGTGTCGCTCCATTCTTCAACGCTAAATTATTACTCCTTAAAACTACATCCGCAAGCTGCTTATAATCTGTGAGAAGCTCTGTTCCCCCGACTTTAACACTTGCTTTTACCGACGGATCATATGCGCACAAATCTACTGAAGCAAGCTCATTTCCGCTTGAATCGCTTATTGTGTACATCATTGTTTTCTTGCTTAACTTTCCGTAATAAATATCAAACTCGACAGTAACCTTTCCGCCCTGAGATACCATAACAGGGTTTTCATAAGTCATAACCGCGCTGCCGCTTTTAGTGTTGTTCATCTTGATTTTTCCATCATCAGTTCTTGACGCGCCTCCGTTAATAACAAATGCATTCTTTCCACTGTCATCTGTAAGAGCCTCCGTGAAACTCCATGTATTTAATACTTCACTTACACCGTTATTATCCGGAAGAATATTTACTATTGTGTTCTTTACCTCATCAATAGCTTCTTCCCCATAAATTCCGGTTCTTATGTAATATACTCCGGCCTCATTTCCGCCGAACGGAATACACTTATACGAATCAGCTGTAATTGCTTCGCCGTGCAGATATTTAATGTTTTCAGCGGTTATATCCTCTGTAATCTCACAATCTGCGGCAAGTATTATTGACTTTCTGCCTATATAATCACTTAAATCTGTTTTTACCTCTATTGTATCGCTGTCACCCTCTGAAATAAGCGTTCCAAACTCCTTATACGGTGCAATAAGCTGCATATTTGCAAAGCTATCAAACACAGTTACCGCATATGCCGATGTTTCCGCCGGCAATGACAGGCTCAACGGAACAGTTATCTGACCGTTTAAAGCAGTTTCCGACAAATCAGCCTTTGCGAAATTAACCGCTGTCATATTGCCCTGAGCGTCATAGGCTGTTACAGCTGCAACTGCATTGCTGTATTTATCTGTCAGCTTAACGAGATTTACGCTGTTAATCTGCGAATCTGTCCTTTCAATCATACCGACCAGTACGTCCGGCTCGTACAGCCTTCTGATATCAGCTGCCGCTGCCGTATCCTCATATGAAGGGATACTTTCCGAAACTGTATTATATGTAGTGTTATAGCTTTCCGGAGCTCCGAAATAAGAGGCTGTTACATCTGTGCCGTGTGTCAGAACCATCTTATCTATAATAACACCCGGAGCCGAACTATACAATCTCAGCGTATGCTTTCCGCTCTCCGGAACTGTTACCGTAGTTCTCAGCTTCTGAGTATTGTCGAGAACACCTCTTGCCCATGCGTCTGATTTGCTCTGACTTCCAGAGTATGTGCTTGTTCCCTTTAATACTTCCGGTGACGCTCCGTCAAGACCAACTGCGAAACGCATGTTATTACGCTCATTAAGCGTCGGCATTCTGTACACATCCAGCGTGTATGTACCACTGTTCTCAAAATATATGTCATATTCAAGATAAGCGGAATTTGTCATGTTGGGATTATCAACATTTGCTGCCAAATCCGGATATACTTTTACAGAATCTCCGCTTCTGCCAAAATCTTTTTCGATTTTCCATTCATGTCCGCCGTTTGAAACTGCGTTTGAATAATGCTCCGCCTCAACCGACACTGTTCCGCCCGCTTCAATGTACATCTTTTCATCAGGAGTTAAATCCGGATTAGAAACGCTTACGGCAATTTCTCTTGTATCAACCGTAATATCACCAAGCTTCTGCGCCACCGTTATAACCGCGTCCGATTTACCTGCCGGAGTTTTTGACTTATCAATACTAACATATACTCTGTCGCTGCCGTTTGCAGTACCCTCTGTCTTGCTGAACTTAATATAATCTGCGTCTGAGGTTACAGTATACTCGAATGAGCCGTAGCCGCGGTTGATTACATCAATGAACTTATTATAAGTGTCATATACCGAAAGGCTCAGTGCCTTCTCTGTCCCAAGCTCCGCCTGTGAATCCAATGCAACCTCAAGCTCCGTGTAATCCAATGCTGAAGGTTTATCCGCTGCAAGACCTGTTGTGATATGCGCGTCACAGCCCTGAAGCTTTGACGGGTTTATATTCATAATATTATTCCATTTTCCGTCACGAAGTGAGTTATAGGCCGCTGTATCAATATCAATCTGCTCAGCTGCCGACGCCGCCTCGTCCGCATATCTGTATGACGAAGCACCTCTGCCTTGTCCGGCATAGGAATTTGCGCGGTCTGTCTGGATATAATCCGTCATCATATTCTTAAATGAGCGAATAGGATAGAGTGCAAGCTCATAGAACGAATCCTTCTTTTCCTCCGCAAGCGATGCGTACATCTGTTCCGCCCTTGCTGTAAGCACCTTGCATCGGTCGAGGTAACGCTGCCCCTCATCGCCATATGCCGTTAAGGAAATCTCACCGCTTCTTATAAACTCCGGACGCTTTGAATTTGCAAGCTCATAATACTTATCCATTATGTCCGCATACTCTGCCGCCTGCTCATTGCTTAGATTAAAATCCCGCTGTGCATTTGCGGCAAATATATTGCTTATATCCTCATTTCTTGTATCGATATTACGCGCAAGCTTAAGGAAATATTCAATATCTTTTTCCGCAGGCTTCAAATCGCCCACATTTAAAATCCACATCTTATCCGCGCCCATATCATAGGATTTACCCATTTCCTCACGAATCAGTCCCGGCTGTGTCGATGAAAGCCATAGATAGCTTGTCGGATAACCGTAATAAGAAACGTGATAATATATTCCGGTTCTGCCTGCTCTTGCACGCTCAGCGTCATCGGCATTCTGTCTCACATAGCCATAATTATCGTCCGTCCACATAATTGTGACGTCATCCGGAATTTTGAGTTCGCCTGAATTGTAATATTTAAGAACATCCTTATAAGGAATAAACACCTGCGGAATATCCTCTATTTTCTGACCTGTTTTGTCACAAATTTCCTCCTGAAGAATTTTCCTCTGACACGCGATTATTTCATTAAGCGCCGCTGCATAATCCATATTTGTCTGGAAGGAGCCGTCATGAACACCTCTCATTCCCAGCGTATACATATTCTCGTATCCGCCGTTCTTTGCAACACTCTCACGCCAGTAGGCTTCGAGAAATTCCTTGTTATCCACCGCATTATTGTTCTCATCATGGTCCGTCCAGTAATATGCAACCGACTTGCCGCTTTCATTTTTAAGCTTCTTATAAAGCGTCTTGTCCGGATGCTCTGCCTCCCACTTATCCTGGAATGCGTCAAGCTCACCGAGGTTATTTCTCAGAAGCGGCTCCGCATGCGATGAACCCATCACTATACCGTATTCGTCTGCAAGCTCTGCATTGCGTTCATCTGAGTGGAATGCCGGAGAATAATTGTGCATTGCCGGCCACAGTGCATTCGCCTTGAGTCTTAAAATAAGCTCGAACACCTTTTCATAGGTTTCCGCAGTCATTGCCTCGCCGTTTCCGAGCGACTTCGACCACTGATTAAGGTTATATTCGTCATTTATAAAAATACCTCTATATTTTACAGATGGTTCTCCCTCTGTGTACCCGCCGTCCGGCAGATTTATATATAGTGCGTCCGCATGAGTCGGCTCCGCGTCTGCCCACCACTGCCACGGCGAAACGCCCATGCTTTCGCACAAGTCATAAATGCCATAAATAGTACCGCGCTTATCCGAACCGGCAATGACAAGAGTATCGTCAACATTCTGTATCGTGAAGCTTTCCCACTTGCCGTCTATTTCACTGACATTTAATTCCCCGCTTTGAGCAAGCGCGTCTATCGTTTTACTCGTGCCGAGCGTACCTACAATCACATCTGCACCGCTAAGACTGACGTTTTTCTTCTTCGCCATGCCCATAGCGTCCGCTAGCGGCTCCATATTGCTTCCCCAGACAAATGCCTTGATACTTCCGCCCTCCGGCTTTGAGAGTGTGCCATTAAAGCTGAAACGCGTAACACTATTATCCTCTGAACGTTTTTCTGTTGATTTTTTAATTCCGGCAAGCGCGCCGCTGCTGTCATACACCGCAGCATAGCACTGTGCATCCTCTCTGAGCGAAGCCGCAAGTGAAACAGTCAAGTTTTCTCCGTCTATAGAAATGCCGTCCGATATAGAGCCGCTTTCAATAGTTATATCGCCGCTGTTGATTTCCGGAGCGACCCCCGTAACATTTTCCATATCCTCACTAAGATTTCTAACCGCACGAATTACACTGCCGTATTCATTCTCGTCAATATGTATAACTGTCTTTTTTCCGTTTCCCGCAAGCATAAAGCCGCCGTTTTCCTCTGCCGATACATATCCTGATACAGCATAATTCGCAGTATTCTCTGCCGCTTTTACCGGCACCGCCGAAAGTGCCATTGACGCGGCTAAAATTGATACAGCTGATTTTTTTAACATTTTCGTCTCCTTTCTTGTATGCGTTTTAATAAACGCAGTCTTAGAGTCTATCCGTAATTAAAGAAGTGCATATTGCGAAGCTGCTATTTTGTAAGATTATTCCAAACATCCTACGCATACCGGCATATGCGGAGGATGTTTGGTTTAATACGATGGAAAATCAGCAAACAAGATGTTCTTAATTTACGGATAGGCTCTTAATATATCTCTAATCCCATAAAAGTCAATCCCGCAATCTGCACACCGCATATTCAGATTAACGTTTATATCTACTATCATAGAGAAATATTAATGTTTCATTAACTATATTTAATTATAACATATCCACAGCCACAGACAATATTTTTTATTGACCTATTTCAATATAAAATATTCTGATATTGACTTTTTTTAATTGTATTATATTTTCTTGCATACTATACAAATGTGCAAAATAAAATTTCAGAAGTTTAGGCATAATATTCTAAGACCTATCCGTAATTAAAGAAGTGCATATCGCAAAGTCTGTTTTGTAAGATTATTTCAAAACCAACTCATAACGATATATGCCGATGATTTTTGGTTTAATATGATGAAAAAGCAGTAAACAAGGGAAGCACTGATTAAATATAGTACGCAGTGAACACAGTCAGATTTTTCGTC
>JAUNPN010000150.1 GCA_030536655.1 bacterium
TTAATTATTTACAAAACTATACTGGAGAAAAGAAAGGAGAAAAAAGAGGAGTGGAAAAAATGATACGTCAAATGCAACTGCAGGGAGTGAGTGAGGAACTGATAGAAAAAATAGTATCGGAAGCACTGAAAGAAGCGGTATAACTGCGATTAGGTATAAAATCGCCCTTGAAGCATTGAGAGAGCTTCGGGGCGATTTTCGGTATTGGGGAGAAAGAGTAAAATATTTCAAGGAGACAGAGGAGGGAGAGAGCCATATGTGTGAGTTAATTTAGTTGTGAAGAACCGATAACAAAATTTTCTAAAAAATATATTAAAAATGCCAAAAAACTCTTGATTTTTTACATATATTATGGTACAATTATCTTGTATACGAAAGTGTACCGGTATTTTTAGGGGAGAGAATGAGCAATCATTTTAAAAATACTGTGTATTTATGGTTTTTTATTTTAAAAGGAGGTTTTTTTCATGAACATGGAAAAATTAGTAAGCTCAGTTGCTGCTTTCGCTATGACAGCTTCTGCGTTTGCAGGACTTACTGTATCAGCTGCTGAAACTGTAACAAGTTACGATTTTGAAGATGGTAATGCACTGTTCGCTGAAGATTCAAGAATCACTGTAGGTGTTGCTGATGATGAAGCAAATGGTTCGAAGGTTGCTACATTTACATGTGCAAAGAATGCACAGAATGGTTATTCATTTGCGCATTATGATTTTTCAAGCTTAGTAGAGGATGCAACAGCGACAAAGATTGAATTTGATTATTATAATACAAACGGTGGTCGTGCTATTCTTTCTTTGGGAAGCAATGCATTAAGAGGCACTACAGGAAACAGTTCAAAAACAACATACTCAAGTACCGGTGCTGCATTTAATTTGGGTTCAGACAAAAGTAATTCAATTCTCAACAATGTTAAAGGAACTTTGGCTGACTACACTGATAAATGGATGCATGTAGTAGTAGATGTTGATGAGATTGCAAATAAGTATTCATATACAATTGATGGAACGAAAGTTGAAAACGTTTCATTCCTCGATGCTAATGTTTCAGCTATAACTCAGATTGATATATTTGGTTACATTAATAACTCATTATGTGCAAAGATAGACAATCTTTCAATTACTAAAGTTGTTGATGATACAATAAAAACTTATGGTGTAACATTTACTGAAAAGAATGGAGTTAATGCAACTGTAACTGTAAATGGCAGTGATGTTACAAGCGGTGCTGAGCTTGTAGATGTGAGTATGCATTTACTGCAACCGCAAAAGGCTATGAGGACTATGCAGGAACGTTTAAAGTAAATGGAGAGGATCTTAATGTTGAATATACAATGACTCCGAGAGTTGCGCCGGGCGCTATTACAGTTGATTGTAAAGCTGACGGTACAAATATAAATACAATAAATGCCGATTTAACAGATGTTTACGCCGGAGACAAATATACATATTACTATCCGGCATATGTTCTTTATGAAGGCGACTACTATAAGGCAGACGCAACAGAATATGGCGCAGAGATTGATGTTACGGCAGAACCGCAGGTATTTACGGTTAATTACACAAAGGTTACAGATTCAACTATTATTGCATACATAGAAGAATCAGAATTAACAGCTGTTAAGAATGGCGCAACAGGTCATCAGGTTAATAAGAAGACAGAAGTTCGTTATTCCGGCGGTGCTGCATCTTCAATACAGGGAACGAATAGTTATTTCAGTGTTGACGTAAATATTCCGGCAGATGGAAACTATACATTTGCTGGTCCTTTATATAATGCAGATTCTAAGAGCAGAGGAGTAAGCATTTATATTGATAGCGTGGAGGATGCTAACAAGCTTGATACAGTATCATTAAATGGATATGAATCAGGCGAGTTTAATGTAAGTGCTGATTTGACAGCTGGTACACATACTGTTATTTACTATACAGACTATTCACTTACACCGGTATTTGACTATATGATAGTAACGCAGAATTCAGCACCGGTAGTACCGGAAAAGACACTTCCGACAGTAACTGTTGAAGAAGGCGATTACTATATTGAGAATGCAGGCAACCCTGCAAGAACATACTTAGGCAAGTTCACTGTAGGCGAGAACAACTACTCAGTAAGCGGTATAAAGTGGACAGCTACACAAGGCGACAAGTCAGGTACAGCTACATCAACATTTGGTGAAGGTACAGTAATCACAAATACAGAAGTTGTAACGGGTCTTGTTGTAAGTGCAGAAACACTGGAAGGTATCACAGTAACAGCAGAGTGTATTGCTGCTACAGCAGAATAATAGAAGGAGGGTATAACGAAAATGAAAAAGGAATTTATCATGCCTTCATTAGAAATGAAGAAGTTCAGCAGAGAAGTTGTTATGGATGCAAGCCTTGTACCGCAGAATGTAGAAGAAGCGGAAAAAGCGTTAAAGGGTAACACATCAATCAATCAGGTTGCAGTAATCACTCTCTAATTTTATATGAAGAAGTAAAGAATTAAAAAGGACGTTCCGGACGCTCCCCGAAAAGGAGCGTCCTTTTTATATCGGATTTCTGCGGAAAGCTTTATAAAACTATTGACAAATTCATATAAGTATGGTATAATAATCATGTAATATTAAAACAAGGGCGTTTAAAACATTGGGTTTTAAACGCCCTTTTGTGATTTATATGGAGATGATGATTGATGAAAGCCTTATTAGGACAGGCGGAAACGGTAAACAGTCTGCTCGCCCGATACGGAGTTAAATTCGGTATCTATAAGAACGGAAAATTCCATGAGCAGCTGTTTCCGTTTGACGCAATTCCGCGGATTATCGACGCGGAGGAATTCAGCGTCCTCGAAAGAGGGCTTGAACAGCGTGTGACTGCGCTGAACTGTTTCCTTAAAGATATTTACTCAGATAAGAAAATTATTTCCGACGGCGTGATTCCACCGGAATTCGTATTTTCTTCCTCCGGCTTTATGGCTGAATGCGATGGGGTTAAGACCCCGAAGGACATTGCAAGTCATATTTCCGGCATTGACCTTGTTCAGTCGAAGGATAAAACCTGGTATGTCCTTGAGGATAATTTAAGAGTGCCGTCGGGCGCGTCCTATCCGATGATTGCCCGCGAGCTTTGCAGAATGTCAAGCCCGGCTACCTTCCGCGAAACTCATATCGAGGATAACCGCAATTATGCCGATTTGCTTAAGGCAGCAATGGATTATGTTAATACCGGCGGCGTCAACGTGATTCTTACGCCCGGACGCTACAATGCCGCCTTTTTTGAACATTCCTACCTTGCGGAAAAGACAGGCGCGGTGCTTGCTGCGGGAAACGACCTTATAGTTGACGGTGATTTCCTCTACTATACAAGCTATGACGGCACAAAACAGCGCGTTGGAGCGGTTTACCGCAGAATTTCCGATGATTACCTTGACCCGATAGCTTTTAATCCGGAATCGGTTATAGGTGTTCCGCATATTTATTCGGTTTATAAAAAGGGAAATGTCGCGCTGCTGAACGCACCCGGCAACGGTATCGCGGATGACAAGGGAATTTATTACTTCGTTCCGAAGATGATTAAGTACTATCTCGGCGAGGAATCTATCCTTAATAATGCACCCACATATCTTCCGTTTTATGAGGAGGATATGAAGTATGTCCTGTCGAATTTTGACAGCCTTGTTATAAAGGACGTCGCCGAGGCGGGCGGCTATGGAGTGGTATTCGGAAACAGTCTTTCCGAGGAGAAAAAGGCTGAGTTTATAGAGCAGCTTAAGGCGGAGCCGAGACGCTTCATAGCTCAGGAGGTTATTGATTTTATCGATATTGATATTATGGATAAGGGCGAAATAGTGCCGAGAAAGGCTGATTTAAGAGCTTTTGTTTTAACAGGGGAGGACGTGCGCGTATGGAAAAGCGGACTCACACGCTTCTCAAGGAACCCGGATTCATTTATAGTTAATTCATCACAGGGAGGAGGCTTTAAGGACACATGGGTATTATCACGTTAGAAAAGGTGGACTATCTGTTCTGGCTGGGCAGGTACACCGAAAGAGTTTACACAACCATTAAGCTGTACAAGAATGATTATGACACGATGATTGACAGCTTTTCGGATTCATACATAACCTTCTGCAAGCGTTTTCAGATTCCTAATATTTATAAGGATAAGGACGACTTTATACAGAGATACGCGTTTGACCGCGATAATCCCGATTCGCTCATCTCGAACATTACGCGCGCTTATGACAATGCCGTATACCTTCGTGACGAAATCGGCTCGGAAACACTTTCGTATATTCAGATGGCAATTTATGATATGCAGGCGGCGGAAATCTCGCCTTCGCCGATTATCCGTATTCAGCAGGTTATTGATAATATTCTCGCTTTCTGGGGCTGCATCGATGATCAGGTTGATGACGATAAGATAAGAAGCATTATAAAGCTCGGCAAGAGAGTTGAAAGGCTTGACCTTTACTTAAGACTGCGCCAGCCTCAGCCGTCATTGAAGCGCGAGGCAAAAAGACTTACCTATCGTCTTGCAAAGACGGGGCTTCCCTACAATGTGGATGAGGTTGACCTCATTCATATGGAGCTTGAAAAGCCGAGTCCGATTGATTACAAGCAGACATTAAAGCATCTGGAAAACGTATTTAATGTATAATGCATGACGGAATTTTGGAGAGCGGCAGGTTCTGCCGGAGAGTGAAAAAAGGCTTGGACGCAGAAGCTGCCGCTGTTATCGAAATTTATCTGGGAGTTGATTAAAATCAAACGACTGAAATTCAGCTATAGCATGGAGCAGAGGTTCAGTAATTTTATAAAGGACCATTATTTCAGCCTTAAGTGTATGCCGCATGACACCGCGCGTCAGAAAATAGAATTTGCCGGGGTTGACGCCGAGCCGGTCGAAATGCGAAGCTCCGACATTGATTCGTTCGGTAACAGCGTTATTATAGGGCACACAATAAAGCCTCACGATACCTTTAATGTACGGCTTACGGGAACGGCGCTGACGGGACTGGAGGTTTTTGAGGAAAAATCAGAGGATACACCGATGATATTTACCTATCCCTCGCGCGCGACAAGACCCGGCATACATCTTTCGCATTATCACAATATGATTGCGAACAACGCACCGGACGGAATTTATCAGAGAGCGCTGTATTATATGCGCTGTATTTACCGGGATTTCAGCTATTGCCCCGGTGCGACAAGCATTTCCACCACGGCGGAGAACGCCGTTCAGCTCGGCAAGGGAGTGTGCCAGGATTATGCGCATATTATGCTTGCCCTGTGCAGACTGGATCACATACCCGCGCGTTATGCCGTAGGCATTATGACCGGCGAGGGTTTTTCACATGCGTGGGTTGAGGTGAAATGCAGGCAATACTGGTACGGCTTTGACCCGACCAACAACTGTCTTGTTGATGACAATTACATTAAAATCTCGCATGGGCGCGATTACTTTGACACGCTCGTAAACAAGGGGATCTATCACAATCCGGCGGTTGAGGTGCAAAGGATAAGGGTTGAGGTTATCAGACTATAAAAATGAAAGGCATCTTAAAAGGCATATTATATGATAGAAACAGTATGCGCCGTTGAAATGCCGGTTGACGAGAACCTGGAAATAAAACGTCACAGGCTTCTCCCCGACCGGACGCTGACAGGCGGCGAAAAGAGAATAAGCATAGTAACGGGTACCCACGGCAACGAGCTGGAGGGACAGTACGTGTGCTATGAGCTTACAAAAAGAATTATGGAGAACAGGGATAAACTGAATGGAATAGTAGATATTTATCCCGCGTTGAATCCGCTTGGAATAGACTCGATTACAAGAGGTATTCCCGGATTTGATTTGGATATGAACAGAGTTTTTCCCGGCAGTGAGGACGGCTCAATGGTTGAGCATATAGCCTCAAGGATTATCGAGTCGCTCTCCGGCTCGGACATGGTGCTTGACATTCACGCAAGCAACATATTCTTAAGGGAAATTCCGCAGGCGCGTATTTCGGATATTACCGCCCAAAAGCTTCTTCCGTACGCAAAGCTTTTAAATCTGGATTTTATCTGGATTCACAGCGCCGCGACGGTGCTGGAAGCGACATTGGCGCACAGTCTGAATATCTCCGGAACACCTACGATTGTTGTGGAGATGGGGGTAGGCATGCGGCTTACAAGCGAATATTGCAGTCAGCTTACAGACGGTATATTTGCGTTAATGAAGGAAATGGGCATATGGAAAGGCGAAGCAATTGTTCCGAGAGAACCGATTTTATCGGGTGAACAGAGCGTTTCATACATAAATGCCGGAAAGTCCGGGATATTTGTTCCGCGCGTTGAGCATTGGAAGGATGTCCGCAAGGGCAGCCATATAGGCGACATTGTTGACCCGCTGCAGGGCATTGTGCTTGAAGCGATTTCTTCCCCATGTGACGGAGTTGTATTCACGCTCCGGGAATATCCGGTTGTTGATGAAGGCTCGTTGATTGCCAGAATTCTGGAAAGGGGTGACAGCTGATGAAGAAAAAACTTCTTTTTGAATTGAAGTCACTCTACCGTGATTCAATGCGGATTTACGGTTATGAATTCGGAGAGGGAAGAAAATCAGCCTGCATTGTCGGCGCAATGCGGGGAAACGAGGTACAGCAGATGCTTTCCTGCGGTCAGCTTGTAAAGGTGCTGAAGCAGTATGAAGCAGCCGGAAAAATTGAAAACGGCAAGTCGATACTGGTTATACCGTCTGTGAATCCGTATTCGATGAATATAGGCAAGCGGTTTTGGCCTACGGATGACTCGGATATAAACAGGATGTTCCCGGGCTATAACAAGGGCGAAACTACTCAGAGAATCGCTGCGGCGGTGTTTGAGCAGATTAAGGACTATGAAAACGGTATTCAATTCGCAAGCTTTTATATTCCGGGCGCGTTTTTGCCGCATGTGAGAATGATGAAAACAGGCTATGAGAATAAGGAGCTTGCAAGGAAATTCGGTATGCCGTATGTGATACTGCGCGACCCTCGTCCTTACGATTCGGCAACGCTGAATTTTAACTGGCAAATCTGGGAGGCGAACGCTTTCTCGGTATATACGCATGATACCAATTCATCGGATATGACGAGCATCCGCCAGGGGGTTGACGCTGTCATTACGTTCCTGTCTGAAATGGGAATTGTAAACAGCGGACTGCACGGACGTACAAATTCACATATAATCAATGAGGCGGACATGGTGAATGTCAAGTCGAAGTCCGCGGGAATGTTCAGGCGTTATTACAGTGTAAACGACTATGTAAAGCAGGGAGAAAAGCTTGCGGAAATAATTGATCCGTATGATTTTACGGTTATAAGGGAAATCATCTCTCCGGTAAACGGTACGATTTTCTTTACACAGCAGAATCCGCTCTCATATGCGAATGCTGTGCTGTTTAAGCTTATCGAGGAGAATTAAGTAACCACTGATTAATTAACATCTAACGGCTTCCTTAAAGAGGACTGTATCAGAACTCACCGGATTTTGATACAGTTTTTTCTTGCGTAAACAGGGATTTCGTTTTTAGAAAAGAAATATAGCTGAAAGCCGGTGAGAACCGGCGCTTTCGGCTATATTACAATTTGATTACAAATCCGATTTTAGTATTCAAAAGG
>JAUNPN010000151.1 GCA_030536655.1 bacterium
GCAAGTTCAATGCGTGCTAAGCCGTTAGGCGTTAATTAATCAGTGGTTCCTTAAGATACTGCCCGTAATTAAAGAATCGCATACTGCGAACCCGGATTTTTTCATTAGGTTTTTAGAAGTACCCATAAGAAAGAATATCTAAATTTACTTGACAGACTATGATTTTTATCTTATAATATTTATATGCAATACCGAGCAAGGAGGGCGAACACAGTGAATATACCGCAGGAAATTTCAGATTTTTTTGCAATGCTGCCGAACAGCGTGACCTTCATATACGGCAAAGCAGTTCGTGACATAATCATGAGCAGGACTCCGAAAATATGCAGTGCGGTAACCTCGGCTCCTCTCTCCTTTCTCCGGCGCGTTTTTCCCGGAGGCTCCAATGCGTCAGGGAAATTCAGAGCTTCCGTAAACGGCTGTGAATATGTCCTTATCTCGGCGCGCGCTGATATGACCGATGTATGCGCGGCTCAGGATTTTACAATTAACTCAGCCGCCTACTCCGACATTACAGGGCTGCATGACAGCTTCGGCGCGGTGCATGACATTAAGAACGGCATTGTAAGCTTTATGCGCCCGGACGAAACGTCTGTTTCCTCAAATCCCATACTTATGCTTAAAGCTGTGCGCCTTTGCGCCGAACTGGACTTTAAGCTTGACGAAAAGTCTGAAAGCATAATTAAACAATGCGCTTCAAAAATACGCCTTGAGCATCCGCACAGAATGTCTGCGGAGCTTGAAAAACTGCTGATGTCACCCCATCCCGATGATTTCCGCGAGCTGCACAGGTTAGGACTTTTAAAATATATCATGCCCCAGCTTGAGCGCTGCTTCGGTGAACCTCAAAAAAACAAATATCATATATATGACGTCGGGGAGCACATTATGCATGCGGTTAAAAATACTCCGAAGGACTATGTTCTGCGTTGGTCGGCGCTTCTCCACGATGTCGGAAAACCCTGCTGTTCAAGCACTGACAGCAACGGAATTATACACTTTTACGGACACCATCATGAAAGCCGCATTATAGCAGACGATATACTGCACCGTTTCGGAATTGAGCGCAGCACTGCAAAGGATATTCTGACGCTGATTGAAAATCATGATGTGCGCGTAGACCCCTCGCCCGCTTCCGTAAAAAAAATCATGTGCAGAACCGGCGGAGATTTGTTTGAAAAGCTGATGCTGCTGCAAACAGCAGACAATATGGCAAAAAATCCAAAGTATTTTACCGAAAAATACAAGCGCATCAACGCCGCACTGAAAATTTCAAGAAATGTTATTAAAAACAAGGAGCCGTATAACTATTCACAGCTGATGGTTAACAGCCGTGATTTGCAAAAATGCGGAATCCGCCCCGGCAGAGAAACAAACGACGTCATGCGCGCATTAATGGATGAAATAATACACAATCCTCAGCTCAATGCACGAAACTATCTGCTTCAGAGAGCAAGAGAGCTTAGAAAATACTGATAACAAAGAAAGGAATTCACCATGAAAGACAAACCTAAAATGAAAATGACTTATCTTTTAAAGCGTTTTCTGCCATATTTCAAGAAATACAAGGGCATACTCGTCTTTGACCTCATATGCGCCTCTATGACAACCGTATGTGAGCTTGTATTTCCTATGCTGATACGCTACATAACAAACCTCGGAACTACAAATATAGCGCTGCTTACAGCATCGGTTATAATTAAAATCGGTCTGCTGTATCTTGCATTGAGAATAATCGACACAGCCGCCAATTTCTACATGGCTAATACGGGTCACGTCATGGGTGCGAGGATTGAAACTGATATGCGCCGTGATTTGTTTGCGCATTTTCAAAGACTTTCTTTCTCGTACTACTCCAATCACAAGGTTGGTCAGCTTATGTCGAGAATAACCTCGGATCTTTTCGACGTCACCGAATTTGCACACCACGGACCGGAGGAAATCTTCATCTGCCTGATGAAGTTTGCTGTTTCCTTCACCATCCTGTGTACGATTAATGTGCCGCTTACGCTGATTATGTTTGCGACGCTTCCGCTTATCTTTATATTTGTAAAATTCTTCAACAGCTTGATGCGCCGAAACTTCAAGCAGCAAAGAGTTCAGATAGGCGAAATCAATTCTCAGGTTGAGGATTCTCTGCTTGGAATCCGCGTTGTAAAGTCATTCGCAAACGAGGAAATAGAAAAGGATAAGTTTGAGAACGGAAACAAGCAGTTCCTTAAGCTGAAAAGAAAAGGCTATACCTACATGGGCGGCTTCAGTGCTACACAGCGTTTCTTTGAGGGACTTATGTATCTTACTGTTGTTGTTGCGGGTTCCTTCTTTATCCGCGGCGGCAGCATTAACCCGGCTGATTTTACAGCATACCTGCTCTATATAGGAACATTATTCTCCTCAATCCGCACAATTATCCAGTTTACCGAGCAGTTCCAGCGCGGCATGACGGGCATTGAGCGTTTTATTGAAGTAATGGATACCCCTGCTGATATTACCGATAAGGAAAATGCAGTTGAATTGACAGACGTTCAGGGTGAAATTGATTTTGACAACGTAAGTTTCCGCTACAATGATGATGATAAATCGGTACTTGAAAACATCAATCTTCATATCCGTAAGGGCGGCAATGTCGCGCTCGTTGGACCGTCGGGCGGCGGCAAGACTACAATGTGCAGTCTTATCCCGCGTTTTTATGACGTAACAGAGGGAAGTATAAAAATTGACGGAAAGGACGTCCGCGATGTAACGCTGCATTCACTCCGCAGTGCAGTCGGCGTTGTTCAGCAGGACGTGTATCTGTTCTCCGGAACGGTTATTGACAATATCCTTTACGGAAAACCCGGTGCTTCAAGAGATGATGCTGTAGAGGCGGCAAAGCTTGCGGGCGCGCATGAGTTTATTTCAGAGCTGCCCAACGGCTATGACACATACGTTGGCGAACGCGGCGTCAAGCTTTCCGGCGGTCAGAAGCAGAGAATTTCCATTGCGAGAGTTTTCCTGAAAAATCCGCCGATACTTGTGCTTGACGAGGCAACCTCGGCGCTTGATAACGAAAGTGAAAAGCTCGTTCAGGAAAGTCTTGAAAAGCTTGCCAAGGGCAGAACGGTTGTTACCATTGCCCATAGGCTTACCACTATAAAAAATGCGGATACAATCCTTGTGCTTACAGAGGACGGTATTGCGGAGCAAGGCAGCCATGCCGAGCTTATCGCGAAAAACGGTATGTATGCTCAGATGTATAATTTGTATGGTGTATAAAATAACGGGCGGATAATATCCGCCCGAAAATTCTTCCTTTATTTACATACTTTCAACCGTTTCGATACCAAGCAGGCCTAACGCTGTCTTGATTACTACGCAGGCTGCGTCCACAAGTGCAAGTCTTGTCTTTCTTACTTCCTCCGGAACGTCTGCCTTCATAATCGGGTTCGTGTTATAGAACTTGTTGAAGCACTTTACCAAATCGGTTACATATCTGTTGATGTAGAACGGCTCATTCTTGTCCGCCGCAGTCTTAACCGCATCACCAAAGGCATTAAGCTGCTTTACAAGTCTGTACGCATCATCCGAGGTGTCAAGCGAAAAATCCGCGTTGCTGTAATCAATATCTGCCGCACGGCGGAGAATACTCTTGCCGCGGGCATAGCCGTACTGGCAGTACGGCGCCGACTCCCCCTCGAAATCAAGCATTGAATCCCATGAAAATACTATATCCTTTTCACGCGAATTTTTCAGGAATGTATATAGGATTGCACCGATACCGATTTTCTTTGAAACGTCGTCAATATCTTCCATGTTGTGGTTGTTTGCCTCAATAATCGCCCTTGTCTTTTCAATCGACTCATTCAATACATCCTCAAGGAATACAACATCGCCGTTACGGGTTGACATACTCCTTCCCGGCAACTTTACCAATCCGAAGCCTACGTGCTTACAGCCCTTGCTCCACTCCCAGCCTGCGCGCTTCATTACTTCAAAAATCTGCTTGAAGTGAAGCGTCTGCGGAGTGCCTACAACATAGATATTCTTGTCAAAGTCATATGTTCTGTGACGGTAAAGTGCGGCGGCAATATCACGCGTTGCATAAATTGTTGCGCCGTCCGACTTCAAGATGATGCACGGCGGCATATTCATGTCCTCAAGATCTACAACCTGTGCCCCCTGTGACTCGACAAGCAAGCCTTTTTCTTTTAAAATATCAACAACCTCATCCATCTTGTCCGAGTAGAATGCTTCTCCGTTGAATGAGTCAAACTTAACATTCAGCATATCGTACACGCGCATGAATTCCACAAGGCTCTGCTCTTTAAAGTACTTCCAGAGTGCGGTTGTTTCCTCGTCACCGTCCTCAAGCTTTTTGAAATACATTCTTGCCTCGTCCTCAAGCTCCGGATGCTCCTTTGCCTCCTCATGGAATTTAACATATATTTTCAGCAGCTCATTAATCGGGTCTTTTTCGATTACCGCAGGATCTCCCCATCTCTTATATGCCGAGATGAGCTTTCCGAACTGAGTCCCCCAGTCACCCAAATGGTTAAGTGACTTAACATTATAGCCTAAATGCTTGTAAATTCTTGCAAGCGAATTGCCTATTGCTGTCGAAAAAAGATGTCCTATATGAAACGGCTTTGCAATGTTCGGTGACGAATACTCGACAAGAACCGTCTTTCCGCCGCCCATATCCGAGCTTCCCCAGCCTTCGCCGGCAGCCTTTACCGCGCTAATCGTATCTCCGATAAATTCCGCTCTGTTATAGAAGAAATTCAGATAGCCGCCCACAGCCTCACAGCGGTCAAGAACCGTGTCACCGGCAAATTTCTCTGCCATCTCCTTTGCAATAAGCGGCGGAGCCTTTCTCAGCACTCTTGCCAGAGGAAAGCACGGGAACGCTAAATCTCCCAGCTTTTCTTCCGGCGGAACCTCAACCGACTTCTCTATTACAGCGCGTTCAAGTCCCGTATATTCTCCCAGTTTTTCTATGATATATTTCTTAAAATCCATTCCTATTCTCCTTATTTCTATTAACATCGCTATGCCGATAATGTATATTGCACTATTATATATTATACCATTTTCTTCTTAAATTTCAAGATATATTAAACAATTTCTACGTTTTGCACCAAAGAACCGCTCCGCGCCCAGGGCAGAGTGTTTTTTCTGTTAAACTGCCCGCTTATAAACTATCCGTATAATATCATTAAGAGGCGTCAATTATAATACAATTACTAATCTTTAAGACGTTAAAAGCGAATAAATCCCTCAATATGACAAAATCTTATTTTTTTGGAAAAACTATTGCTAAAAGTTCAAGATTGTGATATAATTGACATAATAGCGGTATTACATCCGCATTTTTGGAAAGGAGTAATATTATGAAGTATTCAGCAGAAGTAGAAAATATGTGTCCTTTAGCTAAGGGTACATATCATGGTCCGGCTCCCATCCCGCAGGAGGGCAAATGGACACAGGCAAAGGAAGTAAGCGATATTTCCGGCTTGACACACGGCATTGGCTGGTGTGCTCCGCAGCAGGGTACATGTAAGCTTACATTAAATGTTAAGGAAGGCGTTATCCAGGAGGCACTCGTTGAGACTGTCGGATGTTCAGGTATGACACATTCAGCAGCCATGGCAGCTGAAATCCTTGTTGGAAAGACTATCCTCGAGGCTCTTAACACAGACTTAGTCTGTGACGCAATCAACACAGCTATGAGAGAGCTTTTCTTACAGATTGTTTACGGACGTACTCAGACAGCTTTCTCAGAGGACGGCTTGCCGATAGGCGCAGGTCTTGAGGATTTAGGAAAAGGCTTACGTTCACAGGTTGGTACTACATACGCAACATTGAAGAAGGGTCCAAGATACCTTGAATTAGCCGAGGGTTATATTACAAAGATTGCTGTTGACGAAAACGACACAATCATCGGCTACAAGTTCGTTCATCTCGGCAAGATGATGGAAAATATCCGCAAGGGTATGGATGCAAACGAAGCTCTTGAAAAGGCAAGCGGTCAGTACGGCAGAGTTGATGACGCTGTAAAGCTTATCGACCCGAGAGTTGAATAATTCGGGAGAAGGAGGAAAGAATCATGGCATTATTTGAAAGTTATGAAAGAAGAATTGACCAGATCAACGCTGAGCTGAGCAAGCACGGCATTTCTTCACTCGAAGAGGCTGAGCGGATTTGCAAGGACAAGGGCGTTGACGTATACAACATAGTTAAGGGCATTCAGCCGATTTGCTTTGAGAACGCTTGCTGGGCATACATCACAGGCGCTGCAATCGCAATCAAGGACGGTGTTAAGACAGCGGCAGAGGTTGCTGAGAAGATTGGTTTAGGCTTACAGTCATTCTGTATCCCCGGTTCGGTTGCTGATGACCGTAAGGTTGGTTTAGGTCACGGTAACTTAGGCGCAATGCTTTTAAGAGAGGAAACAAAGTGCTTCGCATTCCTGGCAGGTCATGAGTCATTCGCTGCCGCAGAGGGTGCAATCGGTCTTGCAAACAGCGCAAACAAGGCTCGTAAGGAGCCGTTAAGAGTTATCTTAAACGGTCTTGGCAAGGATGCTGCAAAGATTATTTCAAGAATCAACGGCTTTACATATGTTCAGACAAAGTTTGACTATTACACCGGCGAGCTTAACATCGTTGAGGAAATCGCTTACTCAAAGGGCGAGAGAGCAAAGGTTCGCTGCTACGGTGCGGACGATGTTCGTGAGGGTGTTGCTATCATGCACAAGGAAGGCGTTGACGTTTCAATCACAGGCAACTCAACAAACCCGACTCGTTTCCAGCATCCGGTTGCAGGTACATACAAGAAGGAATGTATCGAGCAGGGTAAGAAGTACTTCTCAGTTGCATCGGGCGGCGGTACAGGCAGAACGCTTCACCCCGACAACATGGCTGCAGGTCCTGCTTCATACGGTATGACCGATACAATGGGCCGTATGCACTCAGACGCTCAGTTCGCAGGTTCATCATCAGTTCCGGCTCACGTTGAAATGATGGGACTTATCGGTGCAGGTAACAACCCGATGGTCGGTATGACTGTTGCGGTTGCAGTTGCAGTTGCTGAGGCTATGAATAAGTAAGCTTTTTAAGTTTTGAGTACCAATAATGGGTAAGAAAGAAGTTAGACACATCAATTTAAGGTTTTTCCTCATGATGTGTCTAATTTTTTTAGGAGCAAAAAATGATAATACAAAATGGGAAAACGATACATCTGCAAGGCAACAATATAAGCTACATAATGTTTAAAAATGATACGGATGATTTTCTTCATTTTTATTTTGGTAAAAAAATTGCCGATTATGATTATTCGCTTATGAAAGAGGAATGGAGTGAGGTCAAGATATTTGAAGCCATAAATTAATTATAAACTGCCGTTTCAATTTTCCTTGGCGTCGAACCTCATTAGCTCTTGCCGTTCGTTTTGTGAATATATCCGAAAGACGTTCCTATCTCCCGGAACGTCTTTCGTAAAGCCCACTCTTTACTTCGCCTCATATGTTTCACATTGATTTATAGCAATCCTGCATAGGCTGTTAAGGAACCACTGATTAATTAACACCTAACGGCTTAGCACGCATTGAACTTGCA
>JAUNPN010000152.1 GCA_030536655.1 bacterium
AACCTAAAGAAACAGAAGAACCCGAAGAAACGGTAAAGCCGGAGGAAACAGAAGTTCCTAAGAAAACGCCGGAGCCAACAGTAACAGATAATCCGTCCTCACCGGGAGGAAACGGAGGCGGTTCGGCAAAGGAGGATATAACCGTATACATGACAGTTGAAAAGCTGACGCTCGGTGAGGGATTTGTTCTTGCGCCTACTGCCGTGACGGTTAAGTCCGACACAACCGTGGCAATGCTTTTGGATGAGGTGCTTGGCAGTGATAATTACCAATATGACGGTACGGTTGAAGAAGGCATATATGTTTCAGCGATAAAGGACAGCGAAACGGAGCCGAGAATACCTCAGTATATTGCGCAGAAGCTTGACAGCATAAGCAAGCGCCGTTCAAATGAATGGCTGAGTGAATTTGACTACACTCGTGATTCTGGCTGGAAATACAGCGTAAACGGAAAGTATCCGAGTACGAGCGCCTCTGCTAAGGTACTTGGTGATGGAGATGTGGTGCGATGGCAGTTTACGCTGTATGGCTACGGTGCGGATCTGGATATGGATAATAATAATATATACGGAGCGGCACAGCTGAAAAAGCTTGCCGATAAGAAGCGGCTGATAGTGCTTGCGGCGGATTTGAGGGAGGAGCTTGGGGACGCAAAGCTTAAGAAATATCCTGCCTATATTGCCGCGCTTGACGCGCTTGAAAAAATAGACAGCACTCAGGCAGAGGTTGATACAGCATACAAACAGCTTTCTGACACTGATTTTTCCGATAACGGCGGAGCAGGGGGAGGAAATGTGAAAATAAATACGTCTGTCAGCTTTGAAACCAAGGTGAACGAGGATGAGAGCGAATTTGTTACGGCGGATATAGCAACCTCGGCTGACTCATTTACGGCAGAGCTTGATAGGGACACAATAAAGAAGCTGGCAGAAAAGACGGAAAAGCTTAATATAAGGGCGGCAGATACGGTGATTTCCGTTCCGCGGTCCGTATTCGTGAAGCTGCGGGAGCTTTCTCCGGAAAAGGCGGAGCTGAGTCTTACAAAGGAAAAGGACAGTATTTCAGTGTCGCTTGTAAGTGACGGTGACGCACTTGACATAAGTGATAAAATATATATAACGGTACCTTTTGCGGCGGAAGGATATGAGGAATGTATACTTGTAACAGACGGCAGCGAAGGAATTGAATGTGAGTACGGCGCGGGAGTGCTGAAATTCGATGCTGAGCTTAACAGGGTATATAATATGAGGATAAGTCCCATGATGCTGCTTTCGGATGTGGAAGCAAATGCGGAATATGCCGCCGGATTGGATGAACTGATGAGGCGAGGCGTGATAAGGGGTACGGGCAGTAACCGTTTTGAGCCGGATGCGGATTTTACAACGGGTATGCTTGCGCTTATGCTGTATCGTGAAAGCGGCAGAGATTCGGATGGAATCGCATGGTACGTTAAGCCTATGGAATGGGCGACAACAAACGGCTTTATCAAGGACGGAAATTCATTTGCAAGGGTGAACGGCGAAATCCTTGATACAGCAATGAGAAAATATCTGAAGGAAAAAGCCGCCGATTACAGTGCGCCGGATAAGGAGTTGACTCGTGCGGAGGGCATTCTTGCGTACAGCAGATATTTTTAAAGATGGGAGAGGACTATGAAAAGAACAGTATCAATATTTGCAGCGATAACTGCCGCGGCGCTTATGTCCGTGCAGGTCTATGCCGACAGTGAGCTTGACGAAGCGGCGGCATTTGTAAGAAATGCGGTGACTGAGCCGAGCGTAGGAATGATAGGCGGTGAATGGGCGGTTCTGGGACTTGCGCGGAGCGGCGCGGATATAACGGATAAGTATTTTGATGATTATTACAGCCGTGTTGTCAGCTTTACAGAAGAACGCGGCGGAGTGCTTGACGACAGGAAATATACCGAGTATTCGCGAACGGCGATTGCTGTTACCGCAATCGGACGTGATCCGCGGAATGTAGGGGGGTATAATCTTCTGCTGCCTCTTGCTGACTTCAATAAGACAGTGTGGCAGGGACTTAACGGTTCTGTGTTCGCGCTTATAGCGTTTGACTGCGGCGATTACGAAATCCCTATAAATCCGGACGCCGAGGTCCAGGCTACGAGAGAGATGTATATAAATGAAATTCTTTCTCATCAGAACGAGGACGGCGGCTTTTCCCTCGCGGACGGCGGTGAAGCGGAGGTTGATATAACGGCTATGGCGCTTACCGCACTTTCGGAATATACGTCGGTTTCACAGGTAAGTGAGGCGGTGGAGCGTTCTGTGAACTATCTTTCCTCGCAGCAGCTTGAAAGCGGAGGATTTTCGAGCGCGGGCAGTGAGAACCTTGAAAGTGCGGTTCAGGTAATGGTTGCCATGACCTCTCTTGGAATATCGGACAGTGATGAACGTTTCGTAAAAAACGGCAAAGGTGTTTATGATAATATTTTAAGCTACAAGGGCAGGGACGGATTTTCGCATGAGCGGAACGGCGGAGTGAATGAAATGTCGAATGAGCAGGCTTTATACGCGCTTGCCGCGCATGACAGGGCCGCCCGCGGAAAGAATCGGCTGTATGATATGAGTGATGTGGTAAAATCTGAGGAAAACTCCGAAAATGCGGAAAACTCCGAAAAGCTTCCGGTAGTGAACGGGGATGTAAGCTTTGAAGACGTCGATGAGGCGCATGGTAAAAAGGAAGTTGAGGAGCTTGCAAAATATGGAGTTATTAACGGAAAGGCGGAAAATGTGTTCGCGCCGGAGGACAGCATGACAAGAGCTGAATTTGCCGCAATTGTTGTCAGAGGACTGGGCTATGGGGCGGAGGATGCGGATCAGAGCAGAACAGAGCGCTTTGACGATGTGAGGAGCAGTGATTGGTTTGCGGGTTATGTCGGACTTGCGGAGCGCTGCGGAATAATTAACGGAATATCCGAAACCGAGTTTAATCCGAACGGAACAATTACGCGCGAACAGGCGGCGGTAATGGTCAGCCGTGCGATGATGGTAGGCGGTATAGGAAATACCGGGATAAGCGGTGAAGCGGAGATAAGAGATATGCTTTCACAGTTTGGCGATTATACAGGTATTTCGGACTGGGCAAGAGAGGCGCTTACGGTTTGCTATCGTGAAAATATTCTGTCGCAGTCAGATACGGCAATTGAGCCTCAAAGACCGATAATGCGTTATGAGGTTGCGGAGATGATATATAATATGGCAGTAAAAGGAAAGCTCATATAATGGAAAGAATGGTTGAATTTGTAAAAGAACACATAAGGGGAATTGCCGTTGCGGCATCAATAGTACTTGTGCTTGCGGTGGTATTCGTGATTGAGGAGCCGAAGCCGCGGAATACGGAGCCGGGAGAGCGGATAGAGCGCAGGGAAACGGCGCAGCCGGAAAAAACACAGGAGCCGTCAGTGTCCGAGGCACCGTCAGAAGGCGCGTTGCCGTCCGGAGCGCCGTCCGACGCACCTACGGTATCTCCGGCAGCAAAGGTTCAGAACGGCAGCTTGGCGGCAGTGCTGAATCAGGGTGAGGAAACGGAGCATAGCCGGGAGGAACAGGCGGCAGCGCTCGAATATTCGGAGCAGAACGGGATGGAGATAGACCTGGAAACAGGTATGGATGAATACAATACGGAGCCTGTTCCGGAGGGAATGCCGCTGCCGCAGGAGCCGGAGGAGGTCGAAGTAGGAGATACGGTCAGCACCTGCACTCTGTCGGTTTCGTGTCACGAAATTTTAGAAAACATGGATAAGCTTAATCCGGAAAAGGCGGAGCTTGTTCCTGCGGACGGATATATCCTTCCTCCTACGGAGGTAAGCTTTAACGAGGGAGAAAGCGTATTTAATGTTTTGAGAAGAACTATGAAGGAGCACGGTATACATATGGAGTTTGTGAATACGCCGATGTATAACAGTGCATATATTGAAGGGATAAACAATCTCTATGAGTTTGACTGCGGAGAAAGATCCGGATGGACATACAGAGTGAACGGCTGGTATCCGAATTACGGCTGTTCAAGATATGTGCTGCAGCCGGGGGACATAGTAGAGTGGATATATACCTGCGGCTGACGGAGGGAACATTGAAACGATTTGAAAACCTGCACCCGGTGGTGCTGCTTTTATATTATGTATTTACAATAGGCTTTTCGGTGCTTATCATGAATCCGGTATGCCTGAGTATATCGTTTGTGTGCGCGGTCATTTCCGCTGTGAGCCTTTCAGGGAAAAAAGCGGCGGCAAGCCTTAAATATATGCTGCCGATGGTTGCGGCAGCAGTTATAATTAATCCGATGTTTAATCACGAGGGCGCAACAATTTTAACCTACCTTGCCGGAGGAAATCCGCTTACACTTGAGTCGATAATTTACGGCTTGACGGCGGGGACTATGCTTGCCGCGGTTTTGGGTCACTTTTCCTGCTTTAATAAGGTCATGACCTCGGATAAGCTTGTGTACCTTCTGGGCAGGACGGCGCCTGCACTGTCGCTGGTGCTTTCTATGGCGCTGCGTATGGTTCCGATGCTCACTGAACAGACAAAGCGCGTGAGCGCGGCACAGCGGTGTATGGGCAGGGACACAAAAAACGGCGGCGTTACAGAACGTATAAGAAACGGTGTGACAATTATATCTATCATTATAACCTGGTCACTGGAAAATGCGGTTAATACTGCGGATTCAATGAGAAGCCGCGGCTATGGCTTAAAGGGAAGGACTGCGTTTTCGCTGTTCCGGTTTGACATACATGACGCTGTCATGCTTGCGGCTGTGCTTATACTTGGGATTACCGTGCTCTGCGGCTGTGTGAATGATATGCTGTATTGGCGGTGCTTCCCGACAATTAAATGGGGAGATGAGAGCAGAGCGGCAGTCATGTATATTGCCTATGCGCTGCTTATGCTTTTATGTCCCTTGTATGAGGGGAGGCGGAAACGCTGAATATATTTGAAATTAAAAATCTTACATTTACATATCCGGGCGGTGACAGGGCTGTGCCGGATAATGTATCTTTTGAAATTCGCGAAGGAGAGTTTGTTGTTCTCTGCGGAAAGTCTGGCTGCGGAAAGACAACGCTTCTGCGGCTGCTGAAACCATGTCTTGCGCCGGAAGGGGACATGAGAGGGGAAATACTGTTTGACGGTATGCCGGTTTATGACGTTCCGGAGCGTGAGCGGGCACAGAAAATAGGCTTTGTCATGCAGGATGTGGAGTCGCAGATTGTCACGGATAAGGTTTGGCATGAGCTTGCGTTCGGCTTGGAAAGTCTCGGCTGTGAAACGGAAGAAATCCGCAGGCGCGTTGCCGAAATGGCGGGCTTTTTTGGTATAGGCAGTTGGTTCCGCAAAAATGTTACAGAGCTTTCCGGCGGTCAGAAGCAGCTTATGAATCTTGCGGCGGTTATGGTAATGAATCCGTCTGTTCTGATTCTTGACGAGCCTACAGCACAGCTTGACCCGATTGCGGCGGACAATTTCCTTTCCATGCTGAAAAAAATTAACAGTGAAATAGGAACGACAATAATACTTTCGGAGCATAGGCTTGAGGAAACGATTCCGCTGTGCAGCAGACTGCTTGTGATGGATAACGGCAGGCTTGTATGCGGCGGTAAGCCGCGTACAGTTGTAAAGGAGCTGCTTGAAAGGGGGCATGAAATATCAGAGGCGCTTCCATGCGCGTCAAGGCTGTACCATAAGCTGGACGGAAGCGGAGAATATCCGCTGACCGTGCGGGAGGGGCGTGATTGGCTGACCGAATATGCAAAGGGACATAAAATTGCCGAGATAAAGGAACAGGCTGCGGATAGAGGAGGAGAGATTGCAGCGGAGCTGCGCGGAGTATGGTTCAGATATTCGGAAGAACTTGATGATGTGTCACGCGGACTGAATTTGAAGGCGTACAGGGGCGAGCTGCTTACTGTGATAGGCGGCAACGGCGAGGGCAAAACGACCGCTCTTTCGCTGTTGTCCGGGCTTAATAAGCCTTACTGCGGAAAGGTATTGATTAACGGAGCGGAGATTGATAAGGTAAAAAATTTATATGACGGAGTTCTTGGCGCAGTACCGCAGAATCCTCAGCTGATTTTTGTGAAAAAGACTCTTGGGGAGGACTTGAGGGAAGCGGTCAGGGATAAGAGAAACAAAGAGGAAAAGGTGAGGGAAGCTGCTGTTCTTTGCGGGCTTGAAAAATTACTTGACAGGCATCCGTATGACCTTTCCGGAGGAGAGCAGCAAAGAGCCGCGCTTGCAAAGATACTTGTAAGAGAGCCTGAAATCCTGCTGCTTGACGAGCCGACAAAGGGAATGGACGCCGGAGCGAAGCATAAGCTTGCATTGATATTAAAGAGCCTTACGGCGCGCGGAAAAACAGTCATAGCTGTAAGTCATGATATAGAATTCTGCGCAGAGTATGCCGACAGGTGCGCAATGTTTTTTGACGGTGAAATAAGCGCAGCGTCAGAGCCGAAAAAATTTTTTGCGTCAAATACGCTCTATACGACTGCGGCGAGGCGAATTTCGAGAGGAATAATTGAGAATGCGGTGACGGAGGAGGATATAGTGCGCGCATTCGCGGATAATGCGGCGGAGGAAACAAAGCCGGGCAAGCCCGAATATATTGAACCGGGAGAAACGTGGAAAACCGAGGACAAAACGGGGATAAAGGAAACGGCAGCCGAAAAAAGCGGGGATAAACCGGTATATCCAAGAAAAGAAAACAAAAGGAAAATAAAGCATTCGGCGCCGGTAATGCTTCTGCTTATTCCGCTGACGGTGCTTGCGGGATGGTTTTATTTCGGCGACAGGAGATATTATTTCATGTCGCTGCTGATAACGGCAGAAGCGATGATTCCTTTTCTGCTGAGCTATGAAAGCCGGAAGCCGAGAGCAAGGGAGCTTGTTGTAATAGCGGTGCTGTGCGCACTGACGGCGGCAGGGAGAACGGCGTTTTTCTGGCTTCCGCAGTTTAAGCCTATGGCGGCAATGGTTATAATATCCGGAGCGGCTTTCGGCGGTGAAGCGGGCTTTCTTGTCGGCGCGGTAAGCGCATTTATATCAAATTTTTATTTTGGTCAGGGACCGTGGACTCCGTGGCAGATGTTCAGCTTCGGATTAATCGGATTCCTTGCCGGGATTATTTTCAGGAAAGGGATACGTTTATCGGGGGCGCTGCCAATGGCGGTATACGGATTTTTCGCGGTCATGCTGATTTACGGGGGAATAATGAATCCCGCCGGAGTACTTATGTATCAGCAGATTGTGACGAAGGAAATTATCCTTGCAGCATATGTGTCGGGATTTCCGTTCGATTTGATTCATGCCGGTTCAACTGCGGCATTCTTGATTATAGGAGCGAGACCGATGCTTGAAAAATTGGAAAGAGTTAAACAAAAGTACGGAATATAATGAGCGCTGCGTTTTCCTGACTCAATGTACAGCAGGATTAGAGGGCTTATATTTAAGGAACGACTGATTAATTAACGCCTAACGGCTTAGCATGCATTGAACTTGCATATTTTCCGT
>JAUNPN010000153.1 GCA_030536655.1 bacterium
AGGTCATGGTGCAGGGAAGCTCTGCACCGTGACTGAGGTCCTTTGTGCAGGGAGGAAAATAAATATAAGTAGTAGAATTAAATATGTAAAGAGAGAGAAACAATAGGAGGTAAAAGATATGAACCAAGCAGTTAAATTTGCAATAGATACAATAATAGTTGCAATGATACCAAAATTTGAGGGTATTTTAAATAATAAGATATCAAATAAGTACATATCATGTTTTTTGGCAGCCGCCATAGCTGTATTTTTGATTTTGATTATAGAAAAAGTAATAAGTGCAGGAAGAAACCGAAAGTTAAACGGAGAATGGTTTGAGTATATTAAATCAACTCCTATGCAGCCTTTTTCGATATGCAGAGTTGAAGAAAATTTTTTTACCGGCAGGAAAAAATTTAGCGGTATAAATTATAACAGCAGTATGGATCTTAATAGTAGGGTTGAATTTGAAAGTCCTGAGTTTATGGAAATAGAAAATGGTTTTATATATACGATTAAAAGTGACGCCCAAGAACCAATAAATAACAAAATAGGAATAGGCAGATATGCATTTAGCTCAAATATGGACTTTATTTCAATGGATGGATATTTTATAGATGTAAACTCACGTAGTTTAACAGTAAAACCGGTTGTGATGTTTAAGGCAAATCGTAAATTCTATGAAAAAATAGGATTAGACTATGGTAATAGAAAAGGATTGTCAAAGAAAGAAAAATGGCGTAAATTTAAGAAATTTTTGAGAGACAATAAGCTGTATTGAAGGCATAGCATATTAAAAGTATGGGTAATTGAGCAATGCCGATTAATAAGATGTTCAATACAGCATAACAAGTAAATGTGTTCAAGTCAAATTGAATTGAAGCAGTTTGAGCTAATATAAAAGTATATAAGGAGTATAATTCAATGATTCAATATCATGAACAAGAGTTATTAAAGAGGGCGCAGGATATTATGCAACGGGCATATTCGCCATATTCTTCATTTAAAGTCGGCGCAGCACTTCTAAGTAAGACGGGGAAAATATATGTTGGCTGTAATTTTGAGAGTGCGGCTTTTGGAGCGGGTGTATGCGCAGAGCGGATAGCGCTGGGAAGTGCAATTGTAAATAATGAAAATGAGTTTGTTGCCATTGCAGTTTGCGGAAATAATTCGCCAACTTACCCTTGCGGTATATGCAGACAGGCTCTGTTAGAATTTGGAGATATTGATGTTATATGCTCGAACAGTGATTTGACAATAGTAAAAACATATAAATTGAGTGAATTACTGCCTTATTCATTTCTTAAAATAGTAAAGAAATAAACCCAATAATAAGTGTAGGTCAAGTTGCGAAAAAGTACGGCACTGTAATGAATGTTTGCTGTAAGTATGAAACGGGACACTGCAATACATTGCAGGGCCCCGTTTTAATGTCTTTACGCTATAAGAGAGATGATTCTTAAAACGAATAATCCGAATGAAACCCACATAACAGGATGAATTTCTTTGAATTTACCTGTGCAGATTTTAAGAACTACCCAGAAAATCATGCCGAACATAATGCCGTTTGCTATTGAGCAGGTAAATGCCATCATGATAATTGCAATGTAACCGCTTAATGAATCTGCTATATCACCCTCAAATGTCATCTTTTTAACTGATGATACCATGAGCAGACCAACAAAGATAAGTCCCGGAGCAGTTGCAAATGATGGAATTGCTGTAAATATAGGAGCAAGAAGAATTGCAATAATGAACATAATTCCTGTTGTTACGGCTGTAAGACCTGTTCTTCCGCCTTGAGCAACACCCGCGCTTGATTCAACATAGCTTGTTACTGTAGAGGTACCAAGACATGCGCCCGCGACAGTTGCAACGGCATCTGCCATTAATGCTCTGCCTGCCTTCGGGAGAGAACCATCCTTGTTCAAGAGATTTCCTTTTTCGGCAACACCGATTACGGTACCAACGGTATCGAAAAGGTCAACGAAAAGGAACGAAAATACAATTACAATAAAGCTTGTAATATTATTCAACGCATAGTCGAAATTGAATTGAAACATATATGGTGCAGAGATGTTAAGACCATTGCTGAAATCCGGAATTAATGAATAGCTGCCTGCCTCAATATCAACCTGGTACCAACCGATTGCCTGAGCAAGTATACCGAGAAGCCATGTAGCAATTATGCCCCAGAGGATTGCTCCGGGAACCTTGAAATGCTGGAGAATTCCGATAATAAGAAGTCCGACCATACAGAGTGCAAACGAAGCAGTACCCACATCACCAAGACCAATTACATTACCGGGATCTGCAACAACAACGCCTGCACCCTTAAGACCGATGATTGCAATAAATAAGCCGATACCTGCCGAAATCCCGTATTTGAGATTAGCGGGAATTTTATTGACAAGAGTTTCTCGGAACTTAAATAATGAAAGTATTATAAAGATAATACCCTCTACCAGAATAGCGGTTAATGCAACCTTCCAAGGATCCTGACCGCCGATTGATGCACATACAGTCGCAAAGTATGCGTTAAGCCCCATACCTGAAGCAAGCGCTATAGGATAGTTGGCTCCAAAACCCATCATAAAGCATCCGATGGCAGCAGAAATTGCCGTTGCAGTGAAGATTGCACCGGATTCCATGCCGGTCGGTGCACCTATTCCAAGTCCTGTAAGCATTGTTGGATTTACCGCAAGAATATAAGCCATCGCCAGAAAGGTTGTAATTCCGGCAAGAATCTCTGTCTTAACGGTAGTGTTGTGAGCTTTTAAGTTAAATAGTTTTTCCATTTTTAATCCTCCTAAGTTAAATTTTTGTAAAAACTACACATATATTGTATTATATTTCGACATTTTTTGCAAGCTTTTTGGAAAAATAAATTTTACATTTTGTTTACAAGAATGCCATAAATGCTTCATAAGTAATTTACAGTTTATTTATTGATTATTTGTTTATAAGGTGGTAGACTTATATCAACAAACAAATTATAAGAAAAGAGAGTTTTATAAAAGCTAACCTCATAAAAAAAGCCTGCACGTCATATTTTGACTGCCGGCTTTTTTATGGAGTGGTGGTGTTTATTCTTTAATCATATCAATAAAGTATTTGTGCATCCGAAGATCATCGGTGAATTCAGGGTGGAAAGATGTCGCAAGCATATTATTTTGCTTTGCTGCAACAATATTGCCATCAATTTCGCATAAAATCTCTGCATCTTTACTTACACTCTTTATAAGCGGAGCACGGATAAATACAAGCGGAAGAGGAGAGTCATCAACCCTGGGAATAAGCCTGCTTGTATAAAAACTGTCAAGCTGACGTCCGAAAGCGTTGCGTTTCACTGAAATATCCATAAGCTTGAGATGAGCAGCTTCACCTTCAATCTCCTTTGCAAGGAGAATTAATCCGGCACAGGTACCCCATACGGGCATACCGCTTTCAATCCTGCGGCGCAGTGGCTCCATAAGTCCGAATATATTTAAAAGCTTTGAAATAGTTGTGCTTTCGCCGCCCGGAATAATCAGCGCGTCAACAGAGTTCAAAGCTTCAAGGGTTTTTACTTCAACCGGTTTGACGCCTTCAATTTTGCTTAACGCTTTTTTGTGCTCTGCGACAGTTCCCTGATAGCTTAAAATTCCTATTTTTTTCATATTACCATCCACGCTTTGCGAGGAGTTCATTTTCCGGAATAGCGCTTATTTCAATGCCGCGCATAGCCTCACCAAGTCCTTCGCTTACTTCGGCAAGAATATCAGGATTATCATAATGAGCGGTAGCCTTTACGATAGCCCTTGCCATAAGCTCCGGATTTGAGGACTTGAAAATACCGGAACCGACAAATACACCCTCGGAGCCGAGCTGCATCATGAGTGAAGCGTCTGCCGGAGTAGCAATTCCTCCTGCGGCAAAGTTTACTACCGGAAGCTTGCCGTTTTCGGCAACATATACAACAAGATCATACGGTGCACCGTTTTCCTTGGCATATGTCATTAATTCTTCATGTCCCATGGTTGTAAGCTTACGGATTTCGCTTGTCATTGCACGCATGTGCCTTACCGCTTCAACAACGTTTCCGGTACCTGCCTCGCCTTTTGTTCTTATCATAGCCGCGCCTTCGCCTATTCGTCTTAACGCTTCACCGATGTTTCTTGCTCCGCATACGAACGGTACTTTGAATTTTGTCTTGTCAAGATGATACATATCATCAGCGGGGGTAAGAACTTCACTCTCGTCTATGTAGTCAATTTTTAATGCTTCAAGAATTTGAGCCTCGGCAATATGACCGATACGAGCCTTTGCCATAACCGGAATGGAAACTGCCTCCTGAATACCTCTGATCATTTTCGGATCCGACATTCGTGCAACGCCGCCCTGTTTTCTGATGTCTGATGGAACACGCTCCAATGCCATAACAGCAACAGCACCTGCTGCTTCGGCGATTTTTGCCTGCTCAGGGTTGGTAACGTCCATTATTACGCCGCCCTTTAATGACTGCGCAAGGTTTTTATTAAGTTCAAGCTGTGTGTTCATTTATAAATCTTCCTTTCTTCTTTGTATGGTAAAATTATAACACACAGCTAACCTTATTGAAAGTGTCAAAATGAATATATTTTATGGGGTCAAAATAAAATCAGCGCACCTATTGGCACGCTGATTTTATCTGATTTAGAAAATCAGGCATTTAAGTTTGCCTCTAACTTAGCAAGCTCGTCCGCCATTTCCTTAGGAAGCATATCGCCGAACTGAGCGAAGTACTGCTTGATACCTGTATCCGGATCATTTACATCCTTTAACCACTCATTTTTGTCAATAGTTAAGAGAGCCTTAATATCATCAACAGTCATGTCAAGACCTGTAATATCAATATCCTCAGCCTTCGGAATGTAACCTATAGCACATTCATCAGCGTCAACTTCGCCTGCACATCTCTTTAAGATCCAAAGGAGTACGCGCATATTGTCACCGAATCCCGGCCACATGAAGTTACCATCATCATCCTTACGGAACCAGTTAACATGGAAAATCTTCGGAGCTTTATCACCGAGCTTTTTACCCATCTCCAACCAGTGACCCCAGTATGTTGCCATATTATAACCAACAAAAGGCTTCATAGCCATCGGATCACGACGAACAACACCTACAGCGCCTGCTGCAGCAGCTGTTGTTTCTGATGCCATTGTAGCACCAACGAAAGTACCATGCTGCCAGTCTCTTGACTGATATACAAGTGGAGCACACTTAGCACGTCTGCCGCCGAAGATGATAGCTGAAACCGGAACACCCTGCGGGTTCTCAAATTCTGATGAAATGCACGGGCAGTTAACAGCCGGAGCGGTAAATCTTGAGTTCGGATGAGCAAGCTTTTCTCCTGAAGCAATATATTCAGGACCATTAACCTTTGCACCCTTCCACTCTGTTGCGTTAACCGGCGGATTTTTGTCAAGACCTTCCCACCAAACAGTCATATCATCATTGTTAATTGCAACGTTTGTAAAGATTGTATTCTTCTTTGTTGACTCCAAAGCGTTGAAGTTTGTCTTAACAGAAGTACCCGGTGCAACACCGAAGAAACCTGCCTCAGGGTTAATAGCATATAATCTGCCGTCCGGACCAATGTTAAGCCATGAAATATCGTCACCGACAGTCCAAACCTTGTAGCCCTGCTTCTGTAAGTACTCCGGCGGAATAAGCATTGCCAGATTTGTCTTACCGCAAGCAGACGGGAATGCGGCGCAGATGTAGTTAATTTCACCGTTCGGCTTTTCAAGACCCAAGATGAGCATATGCTCAGCCATCCATCCCTGGTTCTTGCCTAAGTACGAAGCAATTCTTAATGCGAAGCACTTCTTGCCGAGCAATACATTACCGCCGTAAGCCGAGTTAACTGACATAATAGTGTTGTCTTGCGGGAACTGAACGATGTATCTTTCCTCAGGATCAACATCCTTCTTAGCGTGTAAGCACTTAATAAATTCAGCTGACGGGTCATCGCCTAACTGATCCATAACTGCCTTGCCAATTCTTGTCATAATAGCCATGTTCAGAACAACGTAAATTGAGTCTGTTAATTCAATACCGATCTTTGAGAACGGTGATCCTACCGGGCCCATTGAATAAGGAATAACATACATTGTTCTGCCAACCATTGAACCTGTGTATAAAGCATTGAGCTTTGCATACATATCAGCCGGAGCCATCCAATTGTTAATCGGACCGGCTTCTACTTCTGTCGGAGTACAGATGAATGTTCTGTCTTCAACGCGGGCAACATCGTTCGGCTTTGTTCTGTGATAGTAGCAGCCCGGAAGCTTCTCGTCATTAAGCTTAATAAGCTCACCTGATTCTACAGCTTCTGCTCTTAAAGCATCTAACTGAGCCTCGCTTCCGTCAATCCAAACGATTTCTGACGGTTGGCACATATCAGCCATTTCCTTAAGCCATGCAAGGACTGCAGTATTTTTTGTCAATACCATGTTTAATATCCTCCTTAGATAATTATACATCGAAATATGGTGTACAGGCAGTTTATAAAATCGTATTCTGTATTATGCGACTGTATTCTGAGCTTACCTACACCTTCCCATATTTTCATGTTTATTATACCATATTTCGATGAAATTTACAAGTAGTTTTCATTAAAAGAGTAAAATTCAACGAAATTTTAATAATTTAATGGAAAAATATGATTATTATTATCCAAATTGACTAAAATGGTACTAAGAGCATATCAGTAAATTAAGCAAATCTTGTTTGCTGATTTTCCGCCATATTGCCCCAAAAATTCTTGGCGTACACCTGTATGCGTTAAATTTTTGGGATAATCTGATGAAAAATCAAATTTGCAATATGCACTTCTTTAATTACGGATAGGCTATAATTTGGTGTAAAATATATAAATTTTCAAGATAAACAAAATTAAAAAAAATTGTGGATAATAGACACATCTGTAGTTATCTATAGTAATCAAATTTGTATAAAAGATACAGACATAAATAGTGATTTTTTTTCAGGAGTTAATTAAAACAAAGGAAAACAAACGTAGTTATCATCTGATTAGGGAACTCGTTAGGGTACAGTTAGGGAATCGTAAGGGCTTGCGAAGCCGAACAAAAAGGGCGTTGTGAAGTTCCTTGAGAATTTCAATTCTGCGAAGCCGATTTGCACATGGAAAATATAATCAAACAGCAGCCATCAACCGTGTGCGAATATGACCGAGGGAACGGACGAAAGGATATTCGTTACTATTCACCCATTAAAAAACCAGCAAAAAAGCCATTGTGCAAAACGTAGAA
>JAUNPN010000014.1:0-3570 GCA_030536655.1 bacterium
TTTTAATGATTTAGTATGTAGATTATTACCATACGTATATAATGATGGACACCCGATCACAGTAAAATCTCTATCGCCCTTAAAGCTAAGCTTTTCTAAGTATTTATATGTAATCTCTCCTCTTAATCCTATTATAGCTGAATGTTCCAAAATTGCTTTCACAAAGTCAGTCACAATTTCATCAAAAGGAAAACCACTACTCATATCTGGCTCATATGGTGCTCTTAATCCGACTCCTATAACCACAACAGGAATTGTCAGCCTATTAACTAAATTTGTAATACCACTAAGATACTCCATAAAATCTATTCGAAAACCATCAGCCATTGGTAAAATAAACGCATCAAATTTTTCATTAATTAAATCCGCTTCTTCATCCGTCCACTTCCATTTATAAGTCTGCTCAATTTCTGTTTCTTCGGTAAATAAAGCATTCATAACACCATATGCGAAAAATAGATTTCCTGTATTATCTCCTACAAAACTTTTGCAAACACAGTCATCTGGATTATATGTTTTTAATGGATCAAATCCTGCTCTGACCAAATATCTTTTCATATCTATTCCCTTCAATTCCTGTATGTTATATAACACTAATCACAGCATGGCTTACCTCATCAAATAATCTTACTCTTGACTCAACAGTACCACCGGCAATATGTGGTGTAACAATAACATTATCCATATCATCATCCCACAATCCGCATACCTTATCAGCATCAATGTCCATACCAACGAAAAGGTTCTTTTGCACAGACGCTCTTTTAAGAAGTGCCTCATTATCTGTTATCTCTGTTCTTGATACAGTTATAAACACTGCATTTTCCTTTATAAGCTCTATTTTATCCGCTGATATAAGCCCGTTTGTTTCATCAGTCATGGGCAAATTCACAGAAATTATATCAGCATTTTTAAGCAGGTAATCAAGCTCTGTAAATTCTACACCATCATCAGCTAAATTCTCGTGATTTTCGGGATTTCTCGTCCATGCCATACGTTTCATTCCGAAGGCTTTTGCCATATCTAAAACAGCTCCGGCAGTTCCTCCCGCTCCTATTACGCCTATGGTGGAACCGTACAAATCATTCGGCTTGTACTGCATTACCTTTTTGCTCTTTCCTTCTGCTGCAATTCTTCGTGCCTCATTAAGCTGCTTTTTTAATGCCAGGATAAGTCCGAAGGTATGCTCCGCTACAGAAATTCTGTTTGCCTTCGGAGCATTTACAAGCTTTATAAAAGATTTCTTTCCCTCAGGTATATGCACATGGTCAATTCCTATTGATGCAGTAGCAATAATTTTAGGTTCATTTATATCCTCAAATATTTCCTCCGGCATTTTCTGTGCAGTACTTATAATCAACACATCATATTCGTTCAAAAGCCGCTTTAAAGCTTCGCCTTCGGGACGCTCCATTCCTTTTGGCAAAAGCGTCACTTCAATACCGCTGCGTTCAAGAATTTCTACCGAAGATGCTGGAAAATCATCAAAAATCGAATACGCCTTCATCTATTGTCACCTCATAAATATTTTTTCATATATTCCTTTGCAAATACCTTATCACATGCCGCCTTTTTCTCCTCAGGCATATTTTTCAGTATATTCACAAGCATATCAGTAGTTACTCTTTCATCACTCAGGAATATTTTAATATAGCTCGGCGTTACGCCGTAAAGTGATGAAAGATAATAATCCAGGCAATATCCCCACGGATTAGTCTTTAAAACCTCCGAAAAATATGTAGATATTTCATCATAAATCCCTACAGTGCTATAATTATTTCCATCAGCAATCATAACAGGTATTATAAGCTCTGTGCAAAGATTTCCTGCACCCTTTCCCATACCCATAATACTCGAATCTATCATCAGTTCATGCTGAGTTGGATGTCCTATAAATGCACACGCATTTGAAAATGCCATTTGCCTATTATTATGAGCATGAAATCCTATTTTCATCGTATCGCTCACATATTGATCTGCCACTTCAAGCCTATCAAGCAATGTCATATTATCCATCTGACCAAAGCTGTCAACTATATAAAAAGCCTTTGCTTCAGGCAACATTTCATTACAGCATGAAATAAGTTCTCTAAACTCTTCATTTGTATATCTTATTGTTACCATAGGCTGAATATAAAGCTCATAACCCTTTTCTATGATTATATGAGCGATTTTAATCGCATCACGCCAATTCTCCTTATGAAACGCATATCTTATACCGTCTATACCTCTTTCATCTGCACGGCATAGCTTATTCAGGTCAAATGTTCCGTAATCTATCATAGCAAGATATTTTACACCATGCTTTTTGCCTGTTGAAAGCAGTGTATTTTTTATACTTTGCTCATTATCAAAGCACGTTTTTCCATTGCTGCTTCCGGTTTTCTCATTTATATATCCGCATTCAATATATTCCACTCCAGAATCTTCAAGACATGATTTAATTGCCTGCATCTTTTCGTTTCCGAAATCAAACCCTATTACAATACCGCCGTCACGAAGTGTACAGTCTAAAATCTGTGTATTTCTCTTTTTTGCACTTGCACGAACAACACTGTCAGCTATATCCAAGTCATTATCCGTGGTTATTTTGAAGTTACTTGTATGTCCTTTTACCGGCTTAATCTTATATCCCAGTTTAAGAATAAGCTGAGTCGTGCCGGTCACTTTCTTTTTCTCCTCCTCGCTGAACTGCGACACGGAATCATGAAGAAGCTTAAGATTAAATCCGGAAGGTGTTTGTCCATTATACAGATGACTTCTTTCAAGAGTTCCGTCAATCATCTCTGTTTCGTCATGAACAGTGTGTATTGTATCTGTCACCGGAATTACCGTAAGTGCAAGCTTATGTTCTATAGTCGCCTTAATACAGTCATCTATCATCTGCTGTCTGACAAACGGACGCACCGAATCATGACAAATAAGTACATCTTCTTCATTCAAGCCGGTTCTTTCTATAATATCTTCCATGATATTTATAAAGGAATCTAATCGTTCCTTACCGCCCGGAACAATACGTATTCTTGACAGCTCAATCTTTGAAAAGCTGCTTTTAAACAGCTTTTCTGCATAAACAATCCAATCCTTATGTACCGCAGCATAAACTATATCAATATTTTTATTTTCCAAAAAACGGCGCATGCTCAAAACAATTATCGGAACTCCACCTATGTTTATAAACTGTTTCGGTATAGAGTAATTCTCTACACGCTTTCCTATTCCTCCGGCTAAAATTGCTCCATAAATCATTCGCGCTCTCTCCTCTTTTCGTAATCGACAATCAGCAGATTTTTTATATGCTCTCCTATATTTTCAGGTATATTCTTCATAAACTCTGCAACTGCCTTTTCTCTTTGTTCCTTCTTAATATCAATACCGTTGCAAAGCTTTGTAAGTATCTTTTCTGCTTCCTCCCAATTTGAAGCATAATAAAAGCTTTCATATATCAACTTATTCTCTTTCGGATACGCTGTTGGGTTTCCCATATATATTACAGGTCTACCTGTAACAAAGTACTCTGCTAAGATTGATGTAAAGTCAGCAATTAAAATATCCGATTTTATCAAATTG
>JAUNPN010000014.1:3580-3855 GCA_030536655.1 bacterium
AATACGATGGTTCTGTATCAAGTAGTATATTTTCTCTACAGCTCAACTTATATTTATATTCATTCACTTCCTCCTCCGTCATCATCCTGTGCTTGACATAATTTTCAAAAGCAAGTGGATGCGGACGTGCAATAAGCTTATTCTCCTTATGCTTATCCATAAAGTCAACAATATTATCCTTTAATTCAAAAAAGCTACTCGGTTCATTGCCATCCTCATTTACATCTGATGCTGTTGTCCATCTCGGCAGCCACATTATGGTTTTGTTACTACTG
>JAUNPN010000014.1:3875-5439 GCA_030536655.1 bacterium
TTTTTCAGATTTCTATACAAATCAAAGCGCGGAAATCCTATATTATATAGCCTTTGTCCATTTATTCGCTCAGATAAATACATTCTTTTAATATAATATCCGTACATTATATCATTGCACGCAAAAATATACGAAACAAACTGCATTATAGGATCTTGAACAGTTATTTCCTGCATCTTGCTTTTTTTCATGGTATATCCATATGAAAAATAACAAATATGTGCTAATTTAGATAATTTATCGAAAGAATAACATTCCGGGTATTCACTCATATATTGTATTCCTATAATAATATAGTCCGGATTCAATTTATCAAGATTCACATACTCCATTGTTTGTGCATTATAACCATTTATAACATTTCCTCCCATTTTTTTACAAAACTCATAAGAGGAATTATTATCCACATCTATTTTATTCTTAATATATGGAGGCAGTGCCACAAGGTATGTTTTTATATTACTGTCAGCTAAAGCAGCATCATACATAGGCTTTAACGAATTCCATATACTCGTCCTATTAAGCAGAAATACCATTGTAAGTTTTTCATTTTTTCTTTTCGATCTCTTAATTGATCTATATACATACGCATATTTAAAATTAAGGTACACTCTCCTTAATGCATTATAACCTGGAACAATACTCGATAATTTTTTCTTATCCAACTTAATATTATCCTTTCTTTACAAACAGATAATTAATTTATATCCACAAATTACATTCTAACAAATTCTTTTCGTTTCCAGCCAAAGAAAATAGTAGTACACCTTTTCTTTAATACTCCAACTCCTGTCAAGGTCATATTTTCCCAAATGATTAAGAAAACCCTTCCTTATTTGTTCTTTCCAAACCAATCTATTTGGTATATTTATAAATGTCAATTTTTTATAATTAATGGAATATTCCTTCATTAATTTATTCCACACAGTACACATTATTGACGGACTACTTTTCAAATTCTCACATATACTTAGGATTTTCTCTCTGCCTAAAATAGCTGTTACCGTTCTTTCAGAATAGCGTTGATTCATAACTCCTGACAGATTAATTCTATATCCGTATAATTTCATATCTGTTAAGCAAATCTTTTTACATCTTTGCAAATAGCTTAATACGAAAACCTCATCCTCTAAAACCGCGATATCTTTTTTAAATTTTAGAGGATATTTTTCTTTTAATAACTCTGATTTGAATAACTTATTCCATAAATATCCTGCATAAGTTTTATTGCTTATAATTGTTCTCAGCATATCATTCTTATCAGAAAGCTCTTTAATATTATACGATTCAGTATTCCAACTTGGAGTTGCTTCCTCAAAGCGAACAAAGCCACAACAACTTAAGTCAGAATTAGTATCGTGCAAATTTTCAAACAATACCTGAAGCTCATTCGGTGCCATCACATCATCACCGTCACAAAACGAAATATACTTTCCTCGCGCAATACTCAATCCAGCATTTCTCGATTCGCTTACCCCTTCATTTCTCTTGTGAATTACACGTATCCTCATATCTATTTTAGCATATTCATCACATATTTCACCACTATTATCCGATGAATCTC
>JAUNPN010000014.1:5449-6803 GCA_030536655.1 bacterium
AAGTATAATCTCAATATTTTTATACGTTTGATTCCGAATACTTTCAATACACTGCCTTAAATATCGTCCGACATTATATACAGGAACTATCACCGAGATTTTATCTTTTAACTGTTTCATCACACTCTTCCTCAATTCATTATCCTAATTACCGTATGTTTCTGCCTGTATCCCTTTGCAATAAACAAGTGCTACAAGCATAAAATATCTATAAGTAATAGTTATTTCTACCGAAGCCAAAACAGAAAATGAATAAATCAAAAATATTATAGGACATATTTCCTTTAGATTTTCCTTTTTATCAATCATTTTCAGTTTACTGAAAGAAATATATATAATAACCAGCATAAGTGCTGTAGCTATCCAGCCTATTTGCAATATCCATTCAAGCAATCCATTCTGCGTATCATATATACCTACATACTTATCACATATGATATATGCAGTTCCATACCCATATCCCCATGTCCAATGGTCTTTAAACATTTCCGGCACTGCCTTATATATATTTGTTCTTCCTGTAAGTGTAAGACTTCTTCCCAGTACCTCGGAAACAAAATACTGAACATGCTCATTCGTTAATATTGCCTCATAAGTAAATGCAAACATACAGCTGATAATTAATACTGTCAGAACCATCCATGGCTTTAATGTAAGCTGAACCTTTCGCAATAAAATATATACTACCGTAAATAGTATCACCCCTATTGTTCCTGTGTTACAATCCACCTTTATTCCCATTATAATCGCAATTATAAAATACACTATATAAAAAAAATAAAATCTTCTTTTACTATAGCTTTTCGCATGACTCCTTACAATAAAAAATGCCAACAATACCATATGTAGATAAGCTACGTTAAATTTATTTCCAACCAAATATACTCCTATTAGATGAACACCAAATAATGTTGGAGAAATAGTCAGTAATATGTCATTAACTGCCATAACTATTAATGTCAATTTATAAAATATATTTATAACTAAATCAAATTTATTTTTCTCCGCAACATATTCCATAACAAGAAATATCTCGCAGAATACTGTACTATATAATATTGATAACGGAAAAATACTGCGTTCAGTAATCAAATCCTTATTAATATATGACGTATACATAACTAATATTGAATATACAATCAATATAATATTTAATATTAGGTTTTTTCTCTTTATAAAATAACTGAATCCACTTATTAAAAACAATCCAATAACTACTATTGAAGCATATCTAATCGTACTTGCATGAGGTATAACACTTATGTTAGTAATCGTAATAAAATATAAAAGACATAATATAATAGGTAAACAACGTTCCATGCCTAAATGTTTCGAAGTTTTATTATTTAGTCTC
>JAUNPN010000014.1:6813-36408 GCA_030536655.1 bacterium
TGCATTTTTTAATTGATTCAGCTGTACTGTGTACTATTTCTCAGCCTGATTTTCACAAGCAGCTCCGTCATAAATATATTTCTGCTCTTTATCCCCATAAACAACAATCTTTGCTTGATTGGAAGATTACTTACAGGATATTCTGCTAATGCCTCTCTTACAGCACTATTACTACATATCCTTTTTATATTTTTCCTTACTCTTTTCTTGCCCAACTTATCCTTGTAAAGAACTTCCTGTTTTAAGCATACAATAATATTATTCATAAAGGAACGAATACACCTTAATCTGATATCCGAACAATCAAGATATTTTTCCGGAAGCTTCATCAGTTTTTCATAAATCCTTACAGAAGCCTCCAGTCTATCTTTGCGATAGCTCGTAGTCAGCGAAGTTCCGTTATGACAATAGTAATAAAATTTTTCGTTAATTACTGATACTCGCTCGGAGCAAATACATACATCTATTCTAAAAAGCAAATCTTCATTCACATATTCTCTTTCTGAATAGAATCTTATATTATTTTTATTTAAAAGCTCTGCCGAATACATGACTGACCCAGCTGACATTATAACAAACGGCAAATCTGTTTTTTTATCACTTTGAGCAATACTGTCTGCCATAAATTCGTCTATAACCTCATTTCCATGATACAAAAGCTTATTCGGAACAGCATCATTCTGAATAGTTTTTCCATTATAATCATCTATATGACCATAATAGCAAATATCCGAATTGTTTTTCTTTATATTTTTTAAAGCCTTCTCGCACGTACTCAACGCAATATAATCATCTGAATCAACAAACATGATATACTCACCCGATGCAACTTCCAATCCACTGTTACGTGCATAGCCAAGACCTGCATTTTTCTTATGTATAACCTTTATTCTTTTGTCTTTTTTTGCCCATTCATCGCACATTTTACCGCTGTTATCAGTTGAACCATCATCAACCAAAATAATTTCGATTTCCTTATAAGTCTGTCCGATAATTGATTTTATACATCTATCCAGATATTTTTCTACATTATATACTGGTATAATAATACTAATTAATCCCATATATTTCATCCTTAAACATAAAATTTATTTTAAAACGACACAGCAATCATTTAAATTTTTGGATAAATCTTTTTACTCGCTTCGGAACAAATCCTATTATAGTTTCCTTTATTCTGTACTTTTTGAAGTTTATTTGATAAAATCTATCCACTTCTTCATATCCTGCTTCCTTATAAACCTCAAAAATCTTTTCACGAAGCTCATTTCTTTTGCTCGGATTGTTCAGCTGGTCATTATGCTTTGCAGCCTTCTGAAAGCTTGAATCTATAAGAACAAACGACTTTCTTTCCGATTCAATATAAGTTTGTCCCTTTTCCGTATTTGCAATAATACATGAAATCCCTTTACTATTGGATATACTGTATTTTTTATCGGCATCCGGATGCTCACTGTAAAATCCCCAATAATCTCCTATCGTTATATCTGAACAGCGTTTCTGCTGAGCAAATGTACAGCTATAGCAATTCTCTCTGCTTATTGCAGACTTTAAAAATAATGCAGTGTATGAAGAGTTCACCTTACCATTAAATATAATTTTTTCTTCAGTTTCATTCTTCATACATATAACAGAATTCATATATGAAGACTCACTCTTATCTCTGAACGAAAAATCTTTAACCTTTACACTATTCCGCTTTTCAAATTCGGCTATATAATCATTAAAAAATTGCTCTGATGGCACTCCATGGCAAATAATATCTATAGTAAGAAGATTATCATACTTTTTCCCCAAAAATGAATTTAATCCTGAAATCTGGCATGGCGTTCCTGAAAATAAAACCTTGCGTTTTTTCTCCAAATACCGCTTAGCCTCTTTATATGTATTTCCTATATCACTCTGCACATATTTTGAACCCTGAAGTTTATATAAATCCTTTACATTCTGAATTTCAATATGCTTTACCTTCAGCTTGCCGTTTTCATAGATAATTGCTGAACCAAACACAACACCGCCGTTTTCCAGTATATTTTTTGCCACTCCTGCAAATATACCTCCTGAAGCAGACTTTTTCAGCAGTTCATCATCCTTTACCCAAGCAGCATAAACTTTAGGCTCCCCGCTACAAAAGTGGGGTGCTTTATACTGACAAGCTTTTACACACCTTCCGCACGATATACACTTATTATAATCTATTTCAGGATAAATAAACCCATATTCATCAGGTTTCATATAAATCGCTTGTTTCGGGCATATATTCGCACAAGCTCCACAGGCACAGCAATCCTCTTTAGCTCCGAATAATGTGATCTTTTTTTCTTTCATTATCTATACTCTCTTTTAAAAATTCAATACTTTTTTTCTTTTTTTCATCAATTATCTCATACACTTTATCATAATCTATTTTATTTTTAAGCAATGATACTGCACTATTGTCTGATATCTTCCTCTCCGAAAGATTAAATTCATCAAGAAGTGAATTTACCTTAGCAATTCTGCTTGGATTTGACATATAGCACACAAAATCACGTCTATTAATAATAGAAAATACTGCTCCATGAAAAGTTCCCGTAACAACTGCTGAAGCATTTTTAAACATATCTATCCATTCAAACGGAGTCAAATTAATTGTAAGCTCATCATAAACTTTATTACATTCTCCTGCTCCGTATAATTTTAAACCGTTTGATTTAGCATAATCAATAATTTCCTTAAACGCGCTCTCAGGCATATTATCACAGTAATAGAATAATATATATGGTTTACTCATGTTCATCGGCTCTGTATTCAATTCTGTCAGAAAAGTCGGGTCAATAACTCTCTCCGCTGTTAATCCTATGCTTTTTAACATTTCATATGTATCACTATCTCTTGCAGAAACAGCAGTAAACCTTTTTAATTCATTCTCCGCATATTCCGGAAGATGAGCTTTTGAAAAAGCCTGTCCACAGCTCGGAGCATATGAAATAATATTTTTACAATTCAAGCCCTTTCCAAACTTTACAGGATTATCCGCTTTTTTATCTGTGTAATTCCAGACTTCATCACTGCCTATAACTATAGTATCAAAGTCCATCTTATTAATCTCTTCTATAAATGTAACCTTTTTTGTAAGGTTAAGATAACGCTTTCTCACTTTTTCAAACGTCATAGGAAGCTTCGTTTTTTCTATCCATCCTGCAACATTTTCCTTTCCCATATAAAACCTAAACCATCCTAATGTATTAGTAATAAAGTGAATTCGGTTAATGTAATTTATAACATATATCTCATCAGAAGGAAATAATTTTTTCAGTGTTTCCTGAAGCGCATACGTCTGAAGAAATGCTCCAAAATTATTTATATAATGATGAGTAAGTATTCCTATTCGCATAAGTTACAGTTCCTTTAACAATTCTAAATATTTATCCTGCATTTTTTTTGCCTCAAGCTCTATATCATAGCCAGCTTTTCTTATATCCGCCGTTCTATCGACTCTTGAAGCTTTTTTTGCCTTATCTAAAATAATATCCGCCCACACGTGATTTTCCTCATCAAGCGCGACAAAACTCGCATTTTCTGTTATAGCTGTTTCTCTTGTTATACCCGAAGAAAACACGCATGGCAAATCCGCAGTCTGAGCTTCTATTCCGACAACCGGAAGTCCCTCCCATATTGACGGCAATACAAACACATCAAACGCCTGATACCACTCGTTTACGTTTGAAACATTACCCATGAACATAACGTAATTTCTTATTCCGAGTTTATCCGCATAATTCTTGATTTCATCTTCAAGCTCTCCATCTCCAAGCAGGACAAGAACTGCATACTGTTCAAGTCTATGTATCTCGCCAAAAACTTCAAGCAACTTTTTATGATTTTTCTGCACCATAAACCTACCGACATGACCGATAACAATTTTATCCTCAAGCTTATGCTTCGACCTCATATCGGCTCTTACCTTCATATTAAACACAAACCTATCAAGTTCAATCGCATTATGTATTAACAAATAATCATTGTTTCTGACTGTTTTTTCTCCGAAATAACACTTCGCTGATTCAATTCCGCAGCTCCAATGCTGATTCATATTTGAATTTAAACGACTCTTACAAATCAGCTTTAATGGCAATTTCCAATCTTTAGTTATGCTTGCGCCATGCGCATGAAAAATTCTTATCGGAACGCCCGCAAGCTTTGCGCCGTGCAACGAATATACTCCAAAAGCTCCATTATGTGCATGAACTATCTTATATTCCGGATATTCTGATATGAGCTTTTTTATAAATTTCATATATTCAAAATATTTTATAGGATTCAGTCCCGGAGAATGAAAAATTCTCCCTCCCATCTTGATGATTTCATCATCATATGCACCGGGCTTTTTTTTATTGCATAAAAAATCAAATTGAATTTTTTCTCTGTCAATATGCCGATAATAGTTCATAAGCATAGTTTCTATCCCGGCCCTGTCCATATTGCTTACCGAATGAAGTATCCTTATCATTTCTTACCCCCCTTCTTATCACTCATACAATCCCAGCGTCTTATTCACAACATCATTCCAATTAAATCTGCTGCAAATATATTCATTCGCATTCCTCTTATATTTATCAACCATTTTAGGATTATCACATAGCATTTGAAGCTTGTTCTTTAAGCTTTCAATATTACTTTTTTCAAATACAACTGCCTTATCCCCGATAACCTCAGTGCATTCCGGTATGTCCGAAACAAGACAGCAATTACCATAGCTCATCGCCTCAAGCAGGCTTATCGGCATACCTTCAAGATCGCTCGGCAGCGTATATACATATGCGTTGCCGTACAACTCAGCCAATTCCCGTCCCTGAACAAACCCTGTAAATACCACTCTTTCATCTCCGTATGCAAGCTTTTTTAATTCTTCCATAAATTCACCGGTATCGCTTGCTCCTCCGGCAATTACAAGCTTTTTATCGGTTTTTACATTTTCAAATGCTTCTATTAAATATGCAATTCCTTTCTCCGGGACAATTCTTCCCAAAAAAAGAATATATTCGTCTTTTTCCAGTCCGAATTTATCCTTAATAAACTTTACCGGGCACTGCTTCGGCTTCTCTATTCCGTTAGGAATAAATACTGTATTTCTGTTATATTCTTTTATAAAATATTCCCTGACATTTTGCGAAAGAACTATAATCTCATCGGCATACCTTACTGCCATTTGCTCTCCGAATTTTATGTATTTTGTTGCAAAACCGCCCCATTTAGCACGCTGCCAGTCCAGACCATGAATAGTCGCAACTACTCTCTTGCCAAAAAGCTTTACAATCGGAATCATAGCGCATGGACCTTCTGCATGAAAATGTACAACATCGTATCTTCCGAATGCACAGCATAACGACGCAAAAAAAGATGAAGTCATTGCAGCAAGACCCTTTTTGTCTATTGTAATAACTTTCTTTATCTTTACGCCTTTATAATTTTTTAAATTAATATTCTCTCCGCCAAGAACGTGTTTGCCGCCTCGGTTATACACAGTAACGTCATGTCCAAGCGCAGCCATTCTTGTTGATAATTCATTTACAACGATTTCCACTCCGCCCTCTCGCGAAGGTATTCGTTTATGACCAAGCATTGCAATTTTCATTTTATTTATCCCTTATCGCTGTAACAAGCTCTGTCATAGCTTTATCTCTGTCCATATCGGAAAAGGTTTCTTCCATACGCTGTTTCATAATCCATTTCTTATATTTAAACAGATAATAAATGCGATAACACCACATCACTATCCATGGATAATTTTTATCGCTTAATGCAGCATACCTATGCCGCATTTCTTTTTTTGATAAAAATACTTTATTAATTAATATCCTTACTCTTCCGTCATATGTATCATTAACCTTTAATGCTTCCTCAGTTGCCTTATTTCCAAAGCTTCCTCCAGTGAGCACTATATTTTCAAGAACTTCTGTAACAGACTCCTTCCCGGTTCCATCTCCGAACCAGCATGAGCAAAGACTATCTACTATTTGTCTGAGCCGTTCCAAATTTGCCTTCTGTAAGTATTCATTGAGCTTTGCTTCATCGTACTTTAAGCCACTCATAATGTACATATCACTTATTAAACGTATTCCCGCTCCGCCCAAATACAAGTGCTTACACAAATGCGCAAGTAAATATACATACAAATACTCATTATCCATCTGATATAAATGCGAGTATCCATCCTTTAGATTTACATATTCCCACGGATTCCTAAAAAATGCAGCTGAACGATCTTCATTTCTTGTAAGCTGTCGATGAACTTCCACTTCAATATTAGGCATTTTTCTATAGGAAAAATGAACCTCATGGTCATCATGCTCCGTTTCACGTTCATAGCCCAGTTTAACCATGATTTGGTCAATCAGCTTCTCATCTTCCGGACGAATCAAAATATCAATATCCCCGGACTTTCTATAGCTCGGATCCGGATAAAGATATTTAATTACGCTACCTTTAAGAGGCACATAATCAATACCCTCGGCTTCAAAACGTTCGCCTATCATTTCAAGCTCCAGCGCCTGCATTGCTTCGTTCGCAATAGCCATATCATTCGCCTCTTCAAACTTATCCATTGTTTCTTTCGGAACGTTTACTCCCAAAGACGTCAAGGCTGCATATACCATGTTTTCCACGCCGTGACTTTCGGCAAAGCTGTATAAAGTTTCAAAATCAATAGTTTCAGATAATTCCGGTTTGTCTCCCGTAAGAACATATCTGATAAGCTGTATTGTATAATTATATATAATTTCCATCAGTATGCTCCATCACCTTTAAAAACTGCGGGAACAGTCTTAAATATTAATTTAATATCCGTCCAAAAGCCCCTATCCTCTATGTATTTCATATCCAATCTCATCCATTCATCAAAATCCAAACCGCTTCTTCCGCTGCACTGCCAATAACAGGTAAGTCCCGGTTTTACGGATAAACGCCGCATTGCATACTCATCATACTGCATAACCTCATGCCCAAGCGGAGGCCGCGGCCCCACGATACTCATGTCGCCTTTCAAAATATTTACAAGCTGCGGCAGCTCATCAATACTTGTCTTTCTTATGAATTCGCCAACCTTTGTGATTCTCGGATCATTTTCTATTTTAAATATGGGACCGTCACATTCATTTTTATGCATTAATTCCTTTTTCTGTTCGGCTGCATTTACAACCATGGAGCGCAATTTATACATTTTAAAAAACTTTCCATCTTTTCCGACCCTTATTTGTGAAAAAAAGACCGGTCCGCCATCTTCCAACTTTACTGCAATGGCAGCTATTGCAATAATCCATGATGCCAGCAACAGTCCAAGCGCCGCACCAAATATATCAATCAATCTCTTAAGAAATTCGTATAAAGTTTTTTTAGGCAGAGTTTCATCTGTGTTACATTTTACATTTCTGTTTTTCCATACTTCCGGATATTTTTGACATATCTCTTCAGCTCCACTCCATTTTTCCATCGGACCTCTCCCCATCTTCAGTTTCCCATTACAGTATACAGCTACATATTTATCATTATCCCTATCAAACAAATCTAATTAAAAACACCCAATATTAATAATAACATAATAAAAATAAAAATTCAATGCTTTTTGTAAAAAAAAGATTAAAAATCAATATTATTTATGAATTTTGTCAGAATAAAGTCATCATATTCCAACAATTTTTATACTAAACCAACAAACAATTAAAAAAAGTAACAACAAGCCGCTTTGTTAATATCACAGAGCGGCTTGTTGTTACTTCAAAACATTCACCCATTTATCACCGATACGCTGCACTATATGCTCGTTGTACTCATTGCCGGTAAATAAACGAATCATATACTGCATTCCGCTTGCAAGACGCATCTTCATCATTTCGGGTACTGTTGTCCAGAATACCCTTCCCTCGACCGATGACCTCAATTCTCCGTAAAACCGGTCTGACTTATAACAGATTACTATGTATCGTGTTCCGTCCTCCTGCTGCCACTGTTTCAAGCCGCACAGCTCAGGATTCGTAATCGTCAGTCCTGTTTCCTCGTAAACCTCTCGTACCACAGAATCAACAAACGACTCCCCCGCCTCAACATGACCTCCGGGAAAGGTAATCCCTCCCCAATCATTTTTCACGCGCTCCTGGACAAGTACACGTTCACCGTCATATACCATACACATATTTGTAAGTATCGTTTTTTCTGCCATTCTGTCCTCCGCAATTATGTTTTTCTTTATAATCTTTATAATAAGTATACCTTATTTAATATACAAAGTCAACACTTTAAGAGCGCAAAAATAAAATTTATCAGTCGCCTATAATAAACACATTATCCGTCTCGGTTTCCTGAGCAAAAAGGTTATCGCGAGTCAGAATCGCCGTCGCCCACCAAGTCAAATCATCAATCTTCACCGTAACCTGCATATCCTCGTCGCTTAACAGTCTGTCCGCCATTCCCTCATATGAGCCTACCTGCACATATCCGTCGCTGTAATCATCGTTGTTAAGCATATCCTCCGCTTCATGGAGCGTATCCGACGACTGATTTTCAATCGGAATTACAAAGATAACCTTGCCTTCGTCGTCAACCACTATCCTCTTGTACAGTCTGTCGTGGTCGTCGCGGTCGAAATCCTCCTGCTCCGCCGGTGTTCCGACAAAGTAATCCTCGCCCTCGACAATGAACTCGCTTACATCCTTTGTTCCCTTAAGATGCGTTTTCTCCTTAGGCTTTGTTCCTATGCGATACTTCGCATACATTGTTCCGTCATCGGAACGAAGCTCAACAAAATCGCCTTCACCGCCGTCAAGTCCGGTTATTGTAAACGGCTTTACCTCATACTTTTCCTCTGAATTATTTATTTCACCTGTCCTCAGTTTTACCTGGAAATCTGCTTTTACGCTGTCCCCTTTTACACTTGCCTGACGGTATGGACTGAGATACAATAAATAACCGCTGTAATTACCGTCCTCCGAGAAAAAGCTAAAATCCATTTCCGCATTCTGCGATTTTTCGTTAAAAGAAACAGATGCTGCGTTATAATATGTATTTTCCGTATACTTTACACCATTGACTTCCGCCTCGACGCGCTCTGACAAATACAGCTCCTTTGTACTTCGCGAACGCTCGAAATTATATCTTACGCTCTCGTACGCTATTCTGTCGTCCGGCGTTATATCCTCAAATCTAAGATATACATTGAGTTCCAGACTTACGCCGTCAACCTCTATATTCGGAACATAAATAATGGTATTGTATGTCTGATACTTAAATTCACCTGTTCCGGGGAGATTATTTACATAAATAGGATAATTATCAGCAAGCACATTTCCATTTTTCTTAATCTCCGCCGTTCCTTCAAGGCTGCCTGTCAGATAACCGCCGCGTGCCGTCACGCTCTGCAATGTAATTTCATAAAAGTCCGTTGCGGACGGCTTGGTATATTCTCTATTATGCCAAGCTTCCTCTCCGTTCGCTTTAAGAAACTCCTGTTCCTCTGTAATCGTTGATACCGGCTCCGCCATAAAGCTTGCATACAGTCTTGTATATCCCAGAATATCCGTAAATATTCCGGATGCGTCAGTTCCGTATAAGCTGAAATTGTACGTATTTCCGTTAAGCTCAAACTTATCATTGCAAAAGATACTGGTACTTCCGCTCTTTGAAGTATATGTAGCCTTTGGCGGCTCTGCCGAATTATTCGCCTGTGCCAGTCCCCCGAATAATGTGCTTACCGCAAGCACTGCCGCGATCAGCGCACGCGATAATATCTTCGTCTGTTTTGAATATTTCTTATTCATCATAATAAATTCAACCCTTTCTCTTAAATTGGACTTCTTCTCACCGAGAGCCGCCGCACCGTGCAGACGATAACGGCTCTTCTTAATCATAGTGAGCATTGCCATCGTATAGCGTTTTCTATCCTCGAAATCCATACCCTCCACCGCAAGCTCATCGCATGACAGCTCGCAGTATTTGTTTACATAGCGCTTTAAAATATATGCGAACGGGTTATAAAAATGCAGAATTACCGCAAGCTCCGTAAGTCCTTTGTACAGCAGATCAAACCTTTTGCAGTGCGTAAGCTCATGTCTGAGCACAAGCCTTAACGCTTCCTCATCCGCAGATTTAGGAATATAGACGGTATTTCTGAAAATTCCCGTTATAAACGGCGACATATCTCCCATAAATACCCTGAGCCTTATCCTTCGTCTTATTTTAAATTCCCTTCTCAGCTCATCAATCAGCTCTTGTTTTTCCCTTGGCGCAGGATGTGAAAAGCAAAATATTTTCGTGCGAAACCACACTGCTCCTATTATATAACGAGCCGCCGCCACCGCAGCGCCGAATATCCACAGCACTCCGAGAACAGCGATATACAGCTCCTTCTTGCTTGCGCGTATCGGAAACGCCGAGCTTTCAAACTCGCGGAACAGTTCATCAAGCCGCTTGTTTTCATAATTCGTTGAAGACAGCTCCGTATCCCGCTCAACCGCTGCGCTGCCTGATGCTTCATTTTCAGCCGATTCCGGCTGTGTCTGCGCTTCTGCGTCCTTAGTATCCTGCTCTGCTTCGTCCGTCTGCTGTACAGTATTGTTCTGCCGCTGCGCCGGCTTCACCTGCTGCTCAGCATCTATCTGTACCGGAAGCTCCGCTGTTTTCGTCAGCTGATTAACAGGCAGTACCGGAACAAGCATTACCGCAACAGCAGCCGCACCGAGGTAATACCTTGCGCTGTAAGTAAGCTTGGCTCCGAAAAATCTCGAAAATACAAGTATCAGTACTGACGCACAGATTCCCGCCGCTGACATAAGCAGCACAGTAAAAAAAATAAATTTCAACATATATTGTCCTCTTTAATTTTTTCCCTTGTTCTCAACCATTCTAATCAATGCGTCCAGTTCCTCATTATCCGTATCACTGTCATATAACGCGGCGATAAGGCTTCGCTTCGAACCCTTGTGTATTGTCTGCAAAAACTCCTCCGTCTGTGACTTGATATACTCTTCTTCGGTAATCAGCGGATAATAGCTGTTTGCCCTTCCGTGCTTTTTTACGTCGAGAAAACCCTTGCCGTTAAGACGGATAAGAAATGTTCCAACCGTATTATACGCCCATTTTCTGACCTTGGAAAGCGCGGCATGAACAGCTGAAACCTCCATATAATCGTCGCTTGCCCAAAGCACCTCCATTACCTCATATTCCGAATCAGAAATTTTCTGAATCTTTTTCATAGTACTTCCTCCTTAAATAAATTGCAATCCATCTCTTACAGTCTGTAATACTTATATCTTACACTATGTAAGGGAATTTGTCAAGTACTTTTACAAAAATTTTCTAAAATATTTTTTGTAAAAGTACCCAAAAACCACTTGAATTTTTCTACATCACATGATATAATAAATATTTGACTTTTTGGGTAAAATGTGATATAATAAATATGCAGGGTTTTACATCTCTGCATATTATATGAAAGCGGGCGGAAGACAATGAAGTATTCCATAGGCGATAAGGTGGTTCATCCGATGCACGGAGCGGGAACCGTTGAGGACATTAAGGAAATCGAGGTCGGCGGAAAAAAGGTTCTGTATTACGAGCTTAATTTTGCCGGGGGAAATATGGTGACAAATATCCCTGTTGACAACGCCGATAAGATTGGTATTCGTGCGGTAATCAGTCCGGAGGAGGCTAAACAAGTAATTGCAAATTTTTGTGCTTATGATGTTTGTATTGACAGTAACTGGAACAAGCGTCAGCGCGACAATATCGTTAAGATTAAATCCGGCGATATTTACATAGTTCTCGGAGTATTGAAGGAGCTTATGTATCGTGAGCAGACAAAGGGACTTTCAACAAGCGAGAGGAAAACAATGACTGCCGCAAAGCAGATTGTGGTAAGCGAAATTGTAATGTCGGGATATGCCGACTTGGAGAGTGTCGAAGAAATAATGGGCGATTCGATTGAGCTATTGCTTGAAAGCAAAAAATGACGTCTGTCATGGCTGCACATCAAACGATGCAGCTGGCATTATTGAACGCTGAAAAAAGGAGAAGCATATGACAATAAGCGCTGTAATCGCAGCCGGAGGACGCGGAACCCGCATGGGCGCAGGCTTTAACAAGGTTTTTATGAAGCTTGCCGGCGCGGAGATATTACTTCATACAATAAGGGCTTTCGATGAAAGTCCTTTTGTTGACGAAATCATTGTAGTTACCGGTGCAAAGGATATAGCAAGGGTTCGTACTCTTGCAGAGGAGAATAATATCAAAAAACTTGTATGCGTAACCGAGGGCGGCAATACCCGGCGCGCAAGCGTGTATAACGGAATCATCAAAGCAAGGGGTGATATAATCGCTGTTCACGACGGCGCGCGCTGCCTTGTTTCTCAGAAGGAGATTGAGAATGTAATAAAAGACTGCAAAAAATACGGTGCGGCAGCTGTCGGAGTTATCTGCAAGGATACGCTGAAGACTGCGGACAACAACGGATTCATCACCGGGACAGTGGACAGAAGCCGTACATATCAAATTCAAACTCCACAGGTATTCAAGCGTGAAATTTTGCTTGACGCACATGAGGCTGCCGTAAAGGACGGCTTTGAACCGACTGATGACTGTGCCTTGGCTGAGCGTATGGGAATAAAAATAAAAATTACTCCCGGAAGCTACGACAACATAAAGATAACAACGCCTGAAGATATTCCGGTTGCGGAGAGGATTTTATACAGGAGGAAAGATTAATGAGAATAGGACACGGATATGACGTTCACCGTCTTGCGGAAGGACGCAAATGTATAATCTGCGGAGTGGACATACCATACGAAAGAGGACTGCTTGGTCATTCGGACGCGGATGTTGCCCTTCATGCGCTGTCAGACGCGCTCTTGGGAGCGGTGGCTCTCGGCGACATAGGAAAGCATTTCCCGGACACTGACCCGCGCTACAGCGGAGCGGACAGCCGTATGCTGTTAAGACGCGTGGTGGAAATGATTAAGAGAAAAGGCTACAAGGTCGGCAACGCGGATATTACAATTGTTGCACAGAAGCCGAAGATGTCGCCGCACATCGAGCAGATGAGAGCAAATGTTGCGGCTGATTTAGAGATATCTCCCGACTGTGTTAACATTAAAGCGACCACAACCGAAAAACTTGGCTTTGAAGGCAGAGGCGAGGGAATTTCATCAACCGCCGTTGTCCTGCTTGAAAATATATAGATAAAGGATTTAAATGTATGAATGTTTACGATTTTGACGGAACTATTTACTACGGTGACAGCACAGCTGATTTTATCGGCTTCTGTATAAGGCGGTATCCTAAAACTCTGCTATGGCTTCCGATAACGGCATGGGCATTTTTGCTGTATATCCTCGGCGTATACACAAAGACACAGTTCAAGGAAAAGATGTACGGATTTTTAAAATATGTTCCCAACGGTGCGGTGGAACGCTTCTGGCAGGATTATCAGAAGAAAATCAAGCCGTGGTACAAGGCGCAGCAGCGCAGTGATGATATAGTAATTTCCGCGTCGCCGGAATTTCTTATTAAGCCAATCTGCAAGATTATAGGAATAAATACCGTAATGGCGTCCAAGGTCAACCGCGAAACCGGAGCGACCGAGGGCTTGAATTGTCATGATGAGGAAAAGGTAAGACGCTTGTACGAATGGGACAAGGATGCGAAAATAAACGAGTTTTATTCCGACTCATTTGCCGATCAGCCTCTTGCGGATTTGGCGGAGCGCGCGTATATGGTTAAGGGCGATAAACGCACTCTGTGGAACGAATATGAGCCTACCGGCTATGAAAAATTCAAAAAGATGTTCCTATCAAGAGAATTTCTGATGTTCCTTATTGTCGGAGTGATAAACACCTTCAGCAACGTTGTGTTTTCGGCGTTTTATTTGTTACTGCTGAGGCACATATTCATCGGATATACTGAGGAATGGTACACAAACACAGCATTTTATCCGGGGTACCTGACCTCGAATATAACGGCATATCTGCTGAACAGTACGCTTACCTTCAAGGATAGGCTCGGATTTGTAAAGTATGTAAAATTCTTTATGTCCTACATTCCGAATCTGATTATTCAGGGGGTTATAGTAGGCTTATACACAAAGCTCATAAACGGACCGGGAGTAATCGCATATGCGGCTGCCGCGATTATAGGCGTACCGGTAACATTTGTATTTATGAAGATATTTGCATTTAAAAAGAAAGCTGATTAAAGGCTATGCTGCAAAACAAAATTTTGCAGCATAGCCTTTATTTTTTACTTATACGCTTCAACAAGCCTGTCATATTCAGCCTTTGTAATCGGCATTACCGTACCGTGACGGTAAGTCATATCCATATTGAAATCCGATGCTGATGTAAACTCACCCTTTGTAATATCACTTGTTACAAACGGCTTATAGCCCTGGTTCCTCGAATAATAATCAAGCAGAAGCGTCCACCTGTCTTCTCCGTTCATCTTATAGATAGTCGGTCCCTCGTAGCCTGTTACTGTATTTCCGGCTGCGCCGTTTATTGTATAGGTTTCAACATCCTTCCAGCCCTTATCAATCGATGTGCTTGCCATCATTGTTACAGACGCTTTACTCTCGTTCTTCGTGAAACGATAGTAGACGCCCTTGTCGCTGATAATTGTTGTATCAATATTACTTATGTTTCCGCCGTCAATGTATATTTCCGGCTCCGTAAATGTCACAAAATCCTTTGTATAGCTTCTGTACATACGCTGTGTTGAATAGTTGTCGTCAGCAATTTTTGACGCCCAGAATACCATGTACATACCCTTATCGGCGTCATATACAGCCTCCGGCGCCCATGTGCAGCCTGCATTATCCGGCGCAACCTTTACAAGTCTTGCGTCGCTCCAGTTCACCATATCTTCACTTTCCCAGATTACAATACTTTGTGAACCTTCTCTCTGACAGGTTTCCCAACGGTTTTCGTCGCCGCGTCTGTTGTAGATGCTCAAATCCGTTGCAATAACGAAATATTTTCCGTCCTCACCGCGGATAATGTGCGGATCTCTCACTCCCTTTTCACCTACTGTGCTTGTAAGAACAGGCTGCTTGTTATTAAGCGTTGTCCAATTCTGACCGTCCTGTGAAACAGAGAAATAAATCTGCTCACACGATGCATCGCCTTCATTGTTTACGAAGTGAGCAAACAGATACGCACTCATCTCCTGTGCTTCCTCTACCTTTACACTCTTTGAAACTACCTCATGCATAGGCTCCATATCCTTCCATAAATAAGCTGACACCTTGTATGTACCCGGCATACCGGCGAAACTGCCCTCACTGCTGTTGAGCTGTACGCCTAATAATCTGCCATCTGCATCATAAAGCGCAGCCGCAAGATTGTATATATCCTCGTCCGGGTTATAGCTGCTTGTGTACTTAATATCATTACCCTCAGCATATGCGGTGAAATTGTCAACACTCGCTGCAAGTCCGATTACAGCAGCCGCAAAATCTCTCGTGCTTGTTTCGCCGTCAACCGTTACCGACGCTGTAAGCACAACATTCTTTGTTTCAGCCTGTCTTGTAACTTTACCGTCATTCGCAATTACACTCGAATCTGATGACGTCCATGTTATTATTGTTCCGTCCACAAGCGCTGCCGGGAGTGTAAGATCACTCTTTACCGCTGATAAATCTCCCAAATCTATTTCCGCAAGCGGATTTTCCTTTGCACCGTCGTAAATAACAAAATCATCAAGATAGCCTGACGCAAACTCGCCTGTTCCCCAGTTTGCAAGTCCTATATATGCAACCGGATTTTCGCCGAGCAATTCCGCAGCATCTACCGCCGACTCAACATCCTTAGACCTAACGCCGTTTACATAAAGCTCGGTTACTCCGTCCTTCACAACAATGATTACATCATTCCACTCATTTTCCTTATAAGTGCCCATTGAAACTGCACTCCTCGAACCGGAGTTATTGTAACGCTCAACCGTAAGTGTGCCGCCGCCCGTCATTGCGCCTATATACTTTTCTTCCTTATGTTGCTGAGTATCAGCGTTTGGAGCCGTGAAGAACCACCATGACGTACCGGAAGCTGTCGGCTTAACCTTAAACTGAATCGTGAAATTCTTTCTTCCCGTCAGAAGTCCGTTACCGTTTGCGTCCGTAAGCGTAATCGCAGTTGCCCTTGTACCGTCAAACTGAACACACTTGTTATCTCCATCCGTAACAAAATTCGGTGTACCCAACGCCTTGCCGTATGAAGAAGTACTTGTCAAATCTCCGTTATCAAAATTAAGGCTTATAAGCTCTCCGCTTTCCGGAAGTACCGGCGGATCAGTCGGTCCGGGCGTTGCCGTAGGCTCTGCGAGCGGACTTGAATAAGTAATAACATCAGTATCAAGGTTGTCATATGATACAACGCGCTCTCTTGCAGAATTGAAATCACCCTGTACTTCAAGCGATTTTACGCTTATCGGCCGTGTAAGCACACCCGTTACCGCGGTATCCTCCATTCCGCCTTCTGCCTTGATTGTAACCGAACCGGTTCCTTCAATGAGTATTGTCACATGCTTATTATAGCCGACAGTATTCACATAAGGCTGACCGCTTGCATTCCAGCCGTTTGCGCCCGCCTTGTTTGATGAGCCCGGATTGCTGCGGCACTGGGCAATGGTAGCCCCTGAAAGGACATTCTTACCGCCTATTCTGATTTCATTAAAGTTGTATCCGCCGCCGGTAATAGTAAAGCCTGCAATTTCATTGCCGTCCTTATCCTTTAAAGAAAGGGTATTGCTCTTGCCGCTGCTCTCCCAGCCTGCGAACATATCAAACTCCATTCTGAATATATCCTTGTTTGTAAGCGTTACAGCCTCATCCAATTCAGCCGAGCCTGCCGTCCTTACCGGAACAAATACCTTTCCGTAGCGTTCAAGATTCGAATCATATACCTGAATTCCGTCACCGGCAAGTGTCCCCTCCTGAGCACCGAAGATATTCGAGATATTCTCAAAATTATCCGAAAGCGCCTTAATATCGTTTATCTGCGGAGCGTTTGCCGGGACGTCGTCCGAAACCTGACCATCAATAAGGAATTCGGCGATATTTGCCATATTCTTTTCATTAATATATCTGAAATATCTGTAAGCCTTGCTGTCAGCAAGCTTATCAGCCGTTATCTCGGTATATGAATCCGCCGGAAGCGCCGACGAAACGGTATACAAATCCGTCCAGTTAATTCCGTCATTTGACGCTTGAATCTTTGCGCCGACGGTACGTTCCGCCATGCCGTTACCGCTTCTTGCCGCAAGCTTAATCACAGACGGCTTGAACGCCGCGCCGTAATCATACTCAACCCAGCCTCCGGTTGTACCGTCAAAATAGGTGCTTAAATCACCGTCTGCCGCCTTTCTGTAATCAGCTGAATCCGCAGGACGGTTAGAGTCATTGCCCCATGACGCTGTACCGGAAAGCTTATACATCGGAATCGTAAACTCTCTCGAAGCAGTAAAATCACCGATTTTAGCTGTAATGGTAACAGTTCCGCTGTTTTTTGCCGTAACAAGTCCGTTTGAATCAACCGATGCAATGTTCTCATCGGATGATGACCACACAGCGTCACCATCGAAATTCTTATTAATTGTAAGCTGAACCGCCGCGCCGCGCTCAATCTCATTGCCGCCGCCGTTAATATAAGCATAGTTTGTCGGTCCGTTGCCCTTTACGATATATGTTGTAATAGTACCCGCTTTTAAAGTTGTTGAGATCTTCTTATCCGCAAGAACTGCTTCTCCCTCAATCTCCGCCCAGTGCTCCGCACTGTCGCCTGTCGCATTGTTTGAACGGATTTCCTCAACAGCCGTTCCGACATTCGTAAATGCCGAAAGGTCAAAGGTATACGGCTTATCAGCTGACGAGCTGTTTGACGCAACTATCTTTATATCGCCTGTCTTTTTATTATACGCTGCAAGAGAGCTGTTCGATGACGCAATAATTGTATCCCCCGGATTAATGTACTTTGTAAACTGTCCGAAGCCGTAATATTTATTTGACAGCTCCAATGTCTGAGTATCATGATTGCCCATACCAACGCCCCAAAGCGAATCTGTTGCATTAAGTGCAGCATCTGCCTCCGTTTTATTACCCGTTGTCGGGTCAACGAAATTTGAATCCCTGTGCTTGTCAACAATATCCCACATTACCCATGCAGCCGGCTGCATACCGTTCATATCAAGGATAATTCTGTCGGCAAGCCCGAACATATTCCATCCGCCGTCAACCTCGCTCATCCATAAATCCTTGCCTGCATTTACAGCAGTACTCTTTGCTCCTGCACGGTTTGAGCCGCTGTATGTATGAGTGTCGATTCTTCCGAGCGCAGCCTTTGCCTCTTCGGTAAGCATCGAGTAGTTTGATACAGTCTTGTTGATGTCTGTTTCGTCCATGCCTGCAACAAGAACATCGGTCAGTCCGGCAGCGTCAAGCGCCTTTCTTGTTTCTACAATCGCCTTAGACTGGCTTTCACCCGGACTGAAATGACAGCCCTCCTGCTTCGGACTGTTCACTCCCCAATAATTTGTATCCGGCTCATTCATCGGCGAATAGCTCTTAAATTCAATGCCCTGCTCCTTAAAAAGCTTTGTTGCATCAGCAATGAATTTTCCGAAATCATCATACATATCAGCTTTAAGATTGTCGCTGTCCGCCGGATCTCCGCCGCCCGTACAGCCGGTTACCGTCATGAAATACGGCGCTGAGTTTGAAAAGCCCTCAAAATACAGATTCGGATTTGCCGCCAGAGCAGCCTTTGCAATGTTTAACTGATTCTGATCCTTTGTTAAGTCATACTCTGTGATATTTACGTCGTTGCCGTCCTCTGACAGTTCAAAGGTTTTCCACACTCCGGGGACCTTTGAATCCGAACGGTTTACATGATCATGTGTCGGGTCATCCCCGCCGCCGAGATTGTATCTCGCAATATCAAGTCCCAGACCATCCTCCGAAAAGAATGCGTCCGCCGACTGTTTCGTAAGAGCCTCGCTGTAGCCAAGCCGGTTAGCCCACCAGCACAGGCTTGTTCCCCAGCCCGCAAACTCTCCGTTGTTAAACGGTGAAGCTTCAGACGGATTTAGGCGCACTACAGTCCCCGCCGATACGGCGGATACGGAAATTCCCATATTCGGTACAATGCCGGACACAGGAAGCATAGCGGCGGATAACGCAGCTGCAAACAAACGCCTGAAATTTTTGTGCATATTTATCTCTCCCTTCATAATAAACATATACAAATATACATAATGATTATATCACATACTTTCTATATTTTCTATATAAAAATCAGACATCTTTGTACAAAAAAACGCCGCAGAACCGAAGGAGAATTTCTCCCGCAGTTCTGCGGCTGCATAAAGGGGGATGTGCCGTTTTACCAAACTCTGCAAGCTCCCGCGTAGGAATTAACTCTGTATGCCGTTTCAATCGATGAAATCTTTACAACATCACCCGTCTGCGGCGCGTGAATCATATTGCCGTTTCCTACATATATACCGACATGGTGGATATTGCCCTTGCCGAAGAACACAAGGTCTCCTGGCTGAAGGTTGCTGCGGCTCACATAAGTACCGTTATTTGCCTGTGCGGCAGCAGTACGCGACACACTTATTCCGTTCTTTCTGCATACATACTGCACAAGACCCGAACAGTCAAAGCCTGACGGTGATGTGCCGCCCCATACATACGGAACACCGAGATACTGCATTGCCGAATTGACAATAGCCTGTCCTTTTGTCGAAGCTGATGAAGATGCCGAAACCGACGGCAGACTCTTTTCCGATGAGAATGACGCAGCACGGCGGCTGTTTTCTCTTGCCTGCTCCTCGGCTCTTCTTGCCGCCTCCTTTGCTTCAGCTACCTCCTCCTGTCTGTCGGATACTTTGCTCTTGGCAATCCATTCACCGGTAAGGTCAACAGCAGTGTTAATAATGTAGCCTTCCTCGTAATCATCTCCGTAGGCAACCTTGATATAGTCTCCTTCCTCCCAGAGCGTCACTACCGGAGTTCCGTCATCAAGCTGTGTCTTTACCTCAGCATCCTTGCTTGCCGCTGTACGTATATTCGCAACGCCGCCGTAAGTTATAACCTCACCCTTTTTATAATTATCATAATGCATAGCATTATACTCTGCATCTTCCTTATCCTCCGTAATAACCTTGCTGCTTACGTAGCCGGTCTTTCCTCCGTCATAAGCAATAGTATACCAGCCTTCGGAATTTGAAAGTATCTTTACCTCGTCACAGGCATCGAGAGAGTCAATAATCGCCGACTCTTCGGACGGATTTTCTCTTACATTAAGAGTTCCGCTTGTGAGTGAAACATATGCCGTATCCGGGTCAGCCTTTTCCGCCGCCTCCGGAATTGTTTCAAGCTCTGCCTGAGCCTGCTCCGCTTCCTCACTTTCGGTATTCTCTCCTTCATTCTGCTCATCGCCGGCTTCTTCGCCGCCCTCAACGGAAATGCTGTTTGCGCGGGCTCCTGTTGAAAGCTTATTTATCATATCTGATGAACTTTTCAAATCCTTTGCCTGAACTGCCGCCAGCGATGTTATCATCGCTACAGCAATCATTGCCAAGACTGAATGTTTAAAGTTATTCATTGGTCCGTAACCTCCCGATTATCCTATGAGAAACCTCGCTTTATTTCAAAAATTTCTCATTCATTACGTTTACATTACAATATTACATTTTCATTACAAGATACATTATACACCCAAAAGAATATTTTGTCAATACCCTTTGTGATATTTTTGTATCTTTTTTGTAACAAAACTGTAATATTAGTAAGTTTTATGTAATATTCGCATATAAACTTGCATTTATACGGTAAATATGTTATACTGAACAGAGTATATATACCAACGATTTGTAACAGAAAAGAGAAATAACATGGCAAAAAAATCTACCGCTTTTTCGGTTATTGACTTAAAAAAGGAGCTTAACGAAGGTAAGCTGCGTCCCGTGTACCTGTTTTTCGGCGAGGAAAGCTATATAAAGGGCAAATACGAGCGGAAAATAACCGACTTAATTCCCGACGCAGGTTTTCCTGAATTTAATCATTTCAAATTTGAAGGCTCAATGACGGAGCTTTCCGATTATGATGACGCATTGGAAAGCTTCCCGATGATGACCGACAAAAAGCTCATACTCATACGTGACAGCAAAATCTTCAAGCGTGCCAATGATGATGTCAAGACCTTCTGGCAGGAAAAGCTTAAACGCCTTTCAGACGATACCGTTATAGTCTTTTCCGAGGATGAGGTTGACAAGCGCAGCGTCCTGTACAAGGCGGTCCAAAAAGCGGGAGCGGCTGTCGAATTTGAATACCAAAACGAAGCTGATCTCGTTGCATGGGTAACCAGACGTGCGCTTAAGTCAAAGCTGAAAATGACAAAGGACTGCGCAAAGTACATGGTAGGAATAATCGATCCCGGTCTGAGCAACCTTAACAATGAATTTGACAAGCTTGAAGCCTACTGCACAGGCACGGTTACCAAAACGGATATTGACAGAGTCGTATCCAAATCCATGAGCATACGTATATTTGACTTAACAGACGCGATAATGTACCGCCGCGCGGACACCGCAATGAAGGTTGTCAGCGAGCTGCGCACATCAAACGAAAGCGCGTTTGGAATACTGTATCTTCTTGAAGGCAGCGCCGAGAAGATACTGAAAACCAAGCTCTGCGGTACGAAAAACAAGTTTGAAGCGGCAAAAATTGTCGGCATCGCGCCTTTCATCGCTGAAAAATACCTCCAAAGCGCAAAATTTTTTTCAACGGATTCCCTTATACGTATGATAACCAGAGTCCCGGAAATCGATTCCGAAATCAAATCCGGAAATATTGAGCAATGGGCGGCGCTTGAACAGTACATTGCTGAGTGCATCCATTATGGTGGCAATGCTGCAAAATAACTTTTGCAGCCTCCGTTTTTTTATATCGGTAATATTATGTGTAATCCTTGAATAAATTATTTTTGAGGTGATATTTTTGAAAAAAATTGTTTTTATACCTTTATTGCTATTTTCATTTTTTACAGGCTGCGCCATATCTCCCGGCGCGCCGCCGGCAGAAAATACCCCCTCGCCCTCTGCCGAGGCGACTGCCGCGCCGTCTGCCGTGCCAACCGTGCCGGTAATGCGAGATTACGAAAAAATGGACAGCAAGGGAGTGGGCTGGGGTTTTGTACGTAAAAAAGGCGATGCTCCTGAGCTTCCGGCGGGACAAATCAAGGCACTGGAGGAAAACGGCGGCGTTTACATAGACCACAGCGGAGCAAAGACTCTCTACCTGACCTTTGACGAGGGTTATGAAAACGGGTATACTGCAAAAATTCTTGATACCCTTGCCGAGAAACAAGTTAAGGCGGCATTTTTTGTAACAGGGCCGTATCTCGAAAGTCAGACAGAGCTTATACAACGTATGATTGACGAGGGACATATAGTGGGAAATCACACCGTGAACCACCTCAATCTGCCCAAACAGCCGACACAAACGGTACAAACCGAGCTTGAGGCGCTGAACAAAACAAGCGAGGATTTATACGGCTATACCATGCGCTATATGCGTCCGCCGGAGGGAGAATACAGCGAAAAGGTACTCTCAATCGCGCAGGACATGGGCTACAGAACGGTACTATGGAGCATGGCATACAAGGATTGGGATGTTAATACCCAAAAGGGCCCGGCGCACGCTTATGACGAGGTTATTCCCTACCTGCACCCCGGCGCGGTCATGCTGCTGCACGCCGTATCCTCCGACAACACAGCCGCACTCGGCGATATTATCGATACCGCCAGAAGCATGGGCTATGAGTTCCGCTCGCTTGACGAACTGCCGTAAGAACATGAATCGCTTATTACAGAACAAAAGGCTCATGAAATGTTGATGTTATCAGCATTTCATGAGCCTTTTTAAAGCTATATTACTTCATACAATGATGAAGCGTCATCCTTAAGTACATGCTCGGCAACCGCCGTCACCTTAACCTTTGTAACACGCTCTCCCATTGTAATTTCAAGCACATCACCGACTCGGACGTCATATGACGCCTTTATAACTCTTCCGTTTGCCAGAATTCTGCCCTGGTCACACGCTTCGTTTGCAACAGCTCTGCGCTTTATTAAACGTGATACCTTAAGAAATTTATCAATTCTCATTTTACGCGTTTACAGCATCCTTTAAGCCTCTGCCTGCCTTAAAAGCCGGAACCTTTGAAGCTGCAATCTGAATCTCCTCGCCCGTTGCCGGGTTCTTGCCCATTCTTGCTTCTCTCTGTCTTACCTCAAATGTGCCGAAGCCAACGAGCTGTACCTTGTCACCCTCAACGAGAGCCTTCGTAACTACCTCGATAACTGCCGCTACTGCCTTTTCTGCGTCTTTCTTTGTAAGTTCAGCTGTCTGTGCAACTGCTGCTACTAATTCTGCCTTTTTCATTATTTCCTCCATTCCGTACCGCTTCTGCAGCACATTTACAATATAAATATTACCTTATTAAAATAATTTAATACGGTATTTTTCTGATAAATTTTATTTTCTTTATTCTTTGGGAAATTCTTAAACATATTCCCTCGTTAGATATTTTAATATATAAATACCGATATGTCAAGCATTATTTTACACAAAAATCCCAAAACACCGCATTTTGGTGAAAAATGTACTATATTGTACCGTTTTTACAGTGTTTTTATGATATTTTCGGCAATCACTGAAGAGAAATTTAAAGACTACCGCTGTCTTTAACTTCATCCCACAGCTTATCCTGCTCCGCAAGTGTAAGCTCGCTCAGATCGATTCCCCGCTTCTGAGCTTCCTTCTCCATAAGCCCGAAGCGTTTTATAAACTTACCGCATCCATTCGCAAGCACGGATTCCGCATCGACTTCCATAAACCTCGAAAGATTTACTGCGGCGAAAAGAAAATCTCCGAATTCCTCCTCAATCCGCTCACGCTCGCCGGAAGCCTGAGCTTCCTTAAGTTCGTCAAGCTCCTCGTATACCTTTGAATAAACGTCTTCAATATTATCCCAATCAAAGCCGACACTTTTCCTTGCCTTTTTCTGAATCTTCTCCGCGCGCATCAGTGCCGGATAATATTTCGGAACGTCCTCCAGAACCTGAGTATAGGTTTCAAGTCCCTTTTCCTTCTTCTTGTTCTTTTCCCAGTTTGTCAGAGCTTCGTCAACATCTCCGGCACTATCGGGTCCGAACACATGAGTATGGCGCGAAATAAGCTTTTCACAGATTTCACCCACAACGTCCTTGAACTCAAACGCATTCCTCTCTGAGGCAAGCACTGAATGAAAAACCACCTGCAGCAGCACATCGCCAAGCTCATTTGCAAAATCATGGTCTGTTCCGTTGTCAAGCGCGTCTACCGCTTCATAGCTCTCCTCAATCAAGTCCTTTTTTATGCTTTCATGCGTCTGAACTTTGTCCCAAGGACAGCCATCAGGCTCTCGCAGACGCTTTACAATGGAAATTAAATCCTCAATTGTGTAATTCTTCATTATTATATCCTGAACTCCTTTCACAAATGCTGTTTGAGAAAAATGCTCTAAGCCGGCCGCGTTTTTCGATGGACGAAGCTATACGCGTGTATGTGAGTCCAACGAAAGACGCGAGATGCAATGAGCATTTTTCTCAAACTCTCGCAATCTCCTTTGCCTTCATTGCTAATCTGTACAGCTCGTTCATCGCCTCAATCGGCGTAAATGTGGTTACGTCCTTTGACGCAAGTTCCTTCACGAGCGACATCGCCTCCATATCCGCAAAGCCCATCTGTGCTTCCGGCTCCTCCGGCTTCTTATCCGATTTGTACGCCGAGGTAAGCTCATCCTTTTCTATCTTTTTCAAAATTTCTTTTGCTCTTGTGATAACAGCGCGCGGAACTCCCGCAAGCGCGGCAACCTCAATTCCATAGCTGTCATCCGCGCCGCCTCTGATTATCTTTCTGAGAAAGGTTATATCATCACCGCGCTTCTTCACAGCTATGCTGTAGTTCTTCACTCCCTCAAGCCTGTTTTCAAGCTCGATAAGCTCATGATAATGCGTGGCAAACAAAGTCTTGGCTCCTACCCTGCGCTTGTTCTGCACATATTCAGCAACCGCCCACGCAATTGAAAGTCCGTCAAATGTGCTTGTACCCCTGCCTATTTCATCAAGAATTATCAGCGATTTGCTTGTCGCATTTTTTAGAATACTGCTTACCTCGCTCATTTCAAGCATAAACGTACTCTGTCCCGCCGCAATATCATCCGATGCGCCGACACGTGTAAAAATCTTATCCACAACGCCGATATGTGCGCTTCTCGCCGGGACAAAGCTTCCTATCTGCGCCATAAGCGTAATGACCGCAACCTGCCTCATATACGTTGACTTACCCGCCATATTAGGTCCCGTGATCATAAGCAGTCTGTCCTCTCCGCCGTTCAGAATTGTATCGTTCGGAACAAGCATTGAGTTTTTTATCATTTTTTCAACGACAGGATGCCTTCCGTCCTTTATCTCAATCACGCCGCTGTTATCCACCACAGGCATGACATATCCGTTTTTGCACGCTGTTTCGGCAAGAGATGCAACCGCATCGCTTATAGAAATAACCTCCGCCGCGTGCTTTATCCTGTCAAGCTCCCTTACAACCGCTTTTCGGATTTCCTCAAACACATACGCCTCAAGGTTCTGTATCTTTTCAGCCGCGCCCAAGATGGTGTTTTCTATTTCCTTAAGCTCCTGTGTTATGTACCTCTCCGCATTCGTAAGCGTCTGCTTCCTTACATACCTGTCCGGAACCTTATTAATAAACGAGCGTGTTACCTCTATAAAATAGCCGAAAACCTTGTTATATCCGACCTTGAGCTTCGGTATGCCTGTCACTTCGCGTTCCTTAGCCTCAAGCTCCGAAAGCCACTGACCTCCGTTATCGCGCGCCTTGCGCAGCTTGTCAATCTCCTCGTTAAAGCCGGAGGCGATTACTCCGCCGTCCTTAACGAAGGCAGGCGCGTCATCATCAATCGATTCCGAAAGCAAATCGCGTATATCGTCTATAATATCGAAATCATGTGCCAGCTCGGACAGAAGCTCCGATTTTGCTCCTTTTAAAAGATATTCCAGTTCCGGCAGCCTGACAAGCGTATTTTTCAAAGCGACCATATCTCTCGGAGTTGCGGTATTCAGCGAAAGCCGGCTGATAATCCTTGAAATATCATATGTAGATGAAAGAAGATTTCTCAGGTCATCCCTGAATTCAAGATTTTCGGCAAGCTCCTTAACCGCTTCAAGCCTCTTGTTAATCTGCTCCGGCGCAAGCAGCGGTTTTTCCGTCCACTGCTTTAACAGCCTTGCGCCCATTGATGTTTTTGTCCTGTCGATAACCCAGAAAATCGAGCCGCGCTTAGACTTGTCACGCATTGTTTCTGTTATTTCCAGATTTCTGCGGGTAGCAATATCAAGCTCCATATATTCCTCGACTGAATAGACTCTGAGCTTGTCAATATATGAAACCCTCGACTTCTGCGCATATTCAAGATAAGCAAGAGCAGTACCGACTGATTTCAGAGCATACGGCTTATCTTTCAGATCAAGCTCATTCAGCGAGCTGCCGTTAAACTGCGCCGAAACCTTATCCTCAATATCCTTTATATCAAAAAATTCGTCCTTCCGAATATCCGGCTTCAGATGAAATCTCAGCTCCAGCTCCTTTGCCGTTCCCGCTGCGGCTTCGTCATTCATAATAATCTCCTTCGGAGAATATCTCGCAAGCTCGTTAAGAGCGCGCGCCGCACCGTCCAGCTCCGCCGCGTACATTTCGCCGGTGGAAACATCGGTCACCGCAAAGCCAAAAATACCAAGCTTTGCATACAGCACCGCAAGATAGTTGTTGTCACGCTCGTTCAGAAGCTGCTCGTCCGTAACCGTGCCGGGTGTCACGACCCTTACAACCTCACGCTTAACCATTCCCTTTGCAAGCTTAGGGTCCTCAACCTGCTCGCAAACTGCGACCTTATAGCCGCGGCTTATAAGCCTTTCGATATATGTTGACGCGGAGTGAAACGGTACTCCGCACATCGGCGCACGCTCCTCAAGTCCGCATTCCTTACCTGTAAGCGTAAGCTCCAGCTCCTTTGACACCGTAACGGCATCGTTGAAAAACATTTCATAGAAGTCACCCAAACGATAGAAGAGTATACAGTCCTCATACTCCTCCTTCGTTTTAAGATAGTGCTTCATCATAGGCGAAAGCTCGTACTTCTTAGCCATTGGTCCCCTGCGCTTTCCCGATTAGCGGCAGCCGCCGCAGGTGCTGCAGTTATGTGTGCAGGCCGGATCCATGCCGGTGATATAGTAGTTCAGAATCTGGTTAACCTGCTCAATCATTGCGTCAAAATCCTTCTTTGCATCAATATAATTCTTAACCGCCGGAGCCTTTGCGCAAAGTTCGTCAAATGCGGCGTTGTTCTTCTCAACAGCCTCCTCACGTGAAATTTTGCCGTTCTGCATATCTCTTGCAAGATTCATTCTGTTCATATTGAATGCCTTAAGCTCTTCGCGCGCAGTGTCATCATTCTCCTGAACCAGCTCGGCGTCCTTCATCTTCTTCATCTCGTTCGAGTCCTGAATCATTTCTCCAAGCTCGCGTACCTTTTTAAAAATATCTATTGCTTCCATTTCTGTTATCCCTTTCTTATATCAATTCACTCTGCTAATTCACCGTTCAATGACCATGTCCTGCTCTCGGTAATCCTTACCTTTACATACTTGCCTACAAGGCTTTCGTCTCCGGCAAAATTTACAATCTTCGAGCTGTCACACCGACCGCTGAGCATATTTTTATCTGTCTTGCTTATTCCGTCTACAAGAATCTCTTCCGTCCTGCCGACATAAGCGTCATTCTTCCTTTTGGAAATCTCATTCTGAACCTTTAACAGCTCGTCAAAATTCCTGTGGATTTCCTCCTCTGAGAGAACAAAGTCCAGCTTTGCCGCCGGAGTTCCCTCGCGCCTTGAATAAATAAACGAAAAGATATTGTCAAACTCCACTTTTCTTATAACATCAAGAGTTTCCTTGAAATCCTCCGCCGTTTCCGTCGGGAAACCGACAATTACATCGGTTGACAATGAAATTCCCGGAACTTCGCGCTTAACCTTTTCAATCTTTTCAAGATACTGCTCCTTCGTATAACGGCGGTTCATTTCCTTTAATACCCTGTCCGAACCGGCCTGAAACGGAAGATGCAGCTGCCTGCATACCTTGTCACAGTCACGAATTGCATAAATGAGCTTGTCCGACAGATCCTTCGGATGCGAGGTCATGAACCTTATTCTCTTAACTCCCGGAACATCGTTGACCATGCGTATCAGGTCGGAAAAGTCAATTTCTCTGTCAAGATCCTTGCCATAAGAATTTACGTTCTGACCAAGAAGCGAAATCTCAGTGCAGCCTCCGGCAACCAGCTCCCTTACCTCATTCAGAACCGCCTCCGGCTCACGGCTTCTCTCCCTTCCTCGGACATACGGCACTATACAGTATGTACAGAAATTATTACATCCATACATAACGCTTACCCATGCCTTCTGTGCTTCGGCGTGCAGAACCGGAATATCCTCCGCAATCGCTCCGTCGCTCGGTTCTATGCTTACAACTGCTTTTCTCCTGTGCATCGCCGCATACAGCAGCTCCGGCATACGGTAAAGCTCATGCGTTCCGAAGATAAGATTTACCTGCGGATGGATTTTCCTGATTTTCTCGGTTATGTGAGGCTGCTGAACCATGCAGCCGCAAAGACCGATTACAACACCGGGACGCTGCTCCTTCATGTGCTTTAAAATTCCCAAACGCCCGAATACCTTCTGCTCGGCATTTTCTCTCACGGCGCAGGTGTTGTATATAATTACGTCCGCCTCATTCTGATCCTCGGTAAAACCGAAGCCCGCCTTCTTTAGCATTCCGCGGATACGCTCGGTATCATTTTCATTCTGCTGACAGCCGTAGGTTTCCGTAAGAGCAAGCCTTTGCCTGCCGTTTTTTACGGCAAAGTTATTATTCTCCTCCAGGAGCTTCATTATGAAGTCCTTTTGTACCTTCATCTGTTCTTCACTTATAAGCTTTGCCATACGCAAGCTCCTTTCCAATATTCACCCGCCAGGAGCCTATTCAACATCTGAACATATACAGGTTTTCGTGCATGATTTTGACGCTGTCAATGATATTTTATGCATTAAGCCGCAAAATCCGCCGAAAGGATGTATCCGGATACCGAACCGGCTCTGAGGCAAGCTAATTAAAATTCGTAATCCACGACGCGTCTTTCAGCCACATTCGGACGTACATAACCCGCGCCCACCGCCTTATGCTCCGGATGGTTCTGATATGCATTCAAATCCTCTTTAGTTTCAAAAACAGCTTCCAGAACAACGTCAGACGCAGATTCGGTTTCGTTGAAGTTGAGTCCCACATGGATATCCTTTATAATATCAATCTTATCCTTCAATGCTTCAAGGTTTTTCTTAATCGCCTCAGCTTTTTCATTTTTATCCGGCGTGTCCGCCATCCTCCATACTACGATATGCTTTA
>JAUNPN010000154.1 GCA_030536655.1 bacterium
GGCAATATTCTTAATTGATTGGGATTTATACGGCAAGAATAAGAGGCGGCGGTCATAATCCTTAACCGCCGCCTATATCCGCTCTATATTCATCTTCATGGCTTTTAATTTGCCCATTAATACTTCGTTTAATCTTGTAATCAACCTTACAGGCTATTTTGAGCCTTTTACAGCGTCCCCCAATCAATACTATCAAAGTCTGATACATCACCGTTCGCAATTTCTTTTTCTGCTCTTTCTATTGCTTTTATTTCGTCCGGTAAAGGCTCCGTTTCCGGTATAAATTTTATTAAAATCTTATATATTACGTCTGTATCTGATTCATTGAGCAAATCAATTAAATTGTGTAATACTGCTTTTCCCATAATAAAAACCTCCTATAATCGTTTGTATGCTTCACCACGCGGCAGAACATCAGATATTATTATTGTATCATATCCTCCGGGTAAAAGCAAGAATTATTTTAGGAGGATTTTTTATAATATGTTAGAATGGATTTTTGTGTTGAAAAAGCAGAAGTCCCGCAAATACCGAAAACACGATACTTACGGGACTTTTCATAAGCTGGTGAGCAGAATCGGACTGCCGACCTCTTCATTACCAATGAAGTGCACTACCACTGTGCTACACCAGCGTTTCACTTAAACACAGGTAATATTATAACAGATATATTCAATTTTGTCAAGGGGTGATTTTAATTTTTTACAGCTTTTGATGCAGCAAAATCAAGCCAAATATTGTATGTTGACATTTTATAAATATAATAGTATAATTAAAGGGAATATTATTAAGGAAGCACTGATTAAATATAGTACGCAGTGAACACAGTCAGATTATATAAAAAGATCGAAGGCATACTCGCGTATGTCGAGAGATTTTTGTATGATATGACGGAAAATATGCAAGTTCAATGCGTGCTAAGCCGTTAGGCGTTAATTAATCAGTGGTTCCTTAAAATCAGACAAAGGAGACTGCTATGAAAAAGTTATTATGTACCCTGCTTGCAGCCGCAGCAATTGCAGCGGGTACCAAAGCCGCCTTTGCCGAGGGAGCTATCCCCGACCACCGCGGCACGCCAATGACAGGAATAGCAATAGGCACCGAGGCTCTCAGCAGGAGCGTTCTTCAATACGGAGAGTTATTTGAAATGTCCGGAGAGCAGTACGGTGTTGACCCAAATTTGCTTGCCGCAATATGTATGCAGGAATCAAGCGGACGAAATCTAAGCTTTCGGGACGACGGAACCGAATATCCCGCATGGGGAATTATGCAGATTGAATATACGCTCGAAAATGCATTTGCAGACTTCGGCGAACAAACCACGGGAGTAAGGTGGACGCTTGAGGACAGACTTGACCCGGCAAAGGCTGTTCCGTTCGCAGCATGGCTGATCTCGGAATCGCTTTACAAATACGACTGCGATTACATGAAAACGATACAGGCTTACAACTTCGGCGATTACATATTAGACAAAATAATTGAAGCCAAGGGAGACAAATGGCTCGATGAACGAAAAAATGCCGTATCCTATGTTATGAACTGGGAATACAAAAGCTACGGTGACGCGGAATACATTGAACATGTTATGAGATACTATCATAATAATTTAAGCTACCGTTCAGCAAAGGTAAGATTAAACGGAAAGCTTGTAAAATGCGAAAATCAGGCTCCTATTGTGGAAAACGGAAGAACTCTCGTACCGGTGCGCGCCTTATCTCAGACACTCGGAGCAAAGGTTGAATGGGACGGTGAAAGCAGATGCGCGCGGATAAGCAAGGGGCGGGATACCATAATCATACCGGCAGACGATACAACCGCATATATCAACGGCGAAGCCGCCCGGCTTGACGTTCCGGCAAGAATATTAAACGGCAGAACTATGGTTCCGCTGAGATTCGCTGCCGAAACCTTCGGGCTTACCGTAAACTGGGACGAGAATACCAGAACTGTCGGACTGAGCGGCAGCCCCTGAAATCATTCATATAACCCCCGCTCATTAATCCCGGAAGCTGAACGCAGGCTTCCGGGATTATCCTTTTATAAAATCCTCATCACTTGTGACCTCTGTGTTTATCAGCTGCAAATTATCGATATTTTTTACCTTCATTCCATATTTACCGTGCGCCCTGACATTTTCAAGATATATATTTTTAAACGGCAATTCCGGCAGACCGTATAAATAAACAGCATTTCCCGCCGAAGTATCAACGGTAATATCCTTAAAATAAACCCCGTCGACAACAGGTGTTCCCTCGTCAATTTTGACGGGAGTATCCGCGTCAAACTCAATGTCGCCATAAAATCCGTCCGCATAAATCGCACCTCTGAACCATCGCGTATCGCTGTATTCTGTACTGCGGTTTACAAGCGAGCAGTTTTCATAATGAATATTTTTTACATATGCGCCGCGTCCCCTGATAGCTTTAATACTTGCTATACTATGCGTATTTTCAAATGTGCAGTTACGCACAAACACACCGCTTACACCGCCCGACATTTCACTTCCCACCGCAACTCCGAAGCCGCTTTTAAAGACACAGTTTTCCACCGTAACATTCTGCGAGGGCACACCGACCCTGCGTCCTTCCTCGTTTTTGCCTGATTTTATCGCTATGCAGTCATCCTGGCTTGAGATAAGCGAATTAGTTATAACAACGTTCCGGCAAGCGTCAACATCAATTCCGTCGCAGTTACAAATATCATACTTGTTTCCGTTTTCATCGTACTTGGAATGAACTTCAACATCATCTATCAGTACATTGCTGCAATACACAATATGCAGACACCATGCGGGTGACTGACGGAGCGTAACCCCCTTAATTGTCAGATTTTCAGTATTCCTTATGCATACAGCACGTCCGCGTTTGCCTTTGTTTTCACTCATTTCCCGCTTAAACAGCGCGACGCCGTTCGCATCGATAACGCCTTTTCCTTCAATAGTAATATTTTTATGAGGCGCGCCGTCAGTGCAGATAAGGCTTGCATAGCACAGCTGTTCAATTCCCTCATACGGGCAGCCCATAAGCGGGTAATCTTCAATATTTCCGCTTCCCATAAGCTTCGCGCCTTCTTCAAGAAAAAGCGTCATATTGCTTTTTAAGAATAACGCGCCCGTCACAAATGTACCCTCAGGCACATAAACCGTTCCGTCTTTTTCGCACAGGTCAATCGCGCGCTGTATCGCAGCTGTACATATTGTTCCGTCCGGCTTAGCGCCGTATTCCGTTATATTATATTTTTTCATTTATATCCTCCGAATTTCTTTCACCAATCCGTTTGGGAAAAGAGAAGCAAGCAGGTTGCCGCTTTGAGGGGCGCAGTCGTACTCAATGTACTTCAAGCCCCGAAAGGCGGCAAGATGCGCAGCTTATCTTTTTCCAAACTTAATGACCTCCGTTATATATCTTCAGCACTCTGCTTATTGTCTTTCTCACAGATACTTCCTTCTGCTTTTGTTATAGTCCCTCCTCTGTGTTCTGAGCTGCGGAATTCTTTCGAAACTGTCCCGGAGTGCAGTCCAGCATTGATTTGAACAGCTGAATGAAATGCGACGCGCCTTTAAATCCGCAGCTGTGCGCAATTTCAGCTATCGGCTTTTTTGTTGAAGCAAGCTTTTCACACGCCCGCTGAATACGATAGTTATACAGATACTCCATAAGCGTCATATCCGTTTCCTTTTTAAACAAGCGGCAAAGATAGCTTTTATCAAGATGAGCATTGCGGGCAATATCTTCAACAGATTGAATTTCAGAGTAGTTTTCCTCAATGTATAAGAGAATATTATGAACATTTTTGGGATACCTGAAAATATACGGCGGATGCACTTCCCGTTCATGTTTCTTTTCCGCGTCATTAAGCATAACCAGCATTTGCGCAAGCGCTAAGGCATATAATGTCCCGCTTGTATAATCGCCGTAAAGCCTGCGGAACAGCTCCCTAAACTGCCGCTGTTCATCATCGTCCAGCCGAATCAGATGTTTTTTGTAACAGCGCAGCAGCATATCCTGTACCGGCCCGGTGAAATGATAGTCGAGAAAACCTTTTGAAAATTCCACTCCGAATTTTTCGTGAGGGTGTGTTCCGATTGTCTTGTGCGGAACATTAGGCCGGAACAGCATTACATCTCCCGGATTTAACTCATAGTATTTGTTTTCCAACAGAAAGGTTCTTTTCCCGCCGTTCATATAATAAATTTCATATGAATTATGATAGTGGAATTTGTGCATACTCCATGAGTAATCCCTCTGATTATGCTCAATAAAAAAATCCTTTTGCGAAAACTGCATAATATGGTCACTTCCTCCGTTTTTCTCTGATACCATTGTATCACATAAAACTTAATAATGCAATGGCAAAGTCAATCTCACGACATTTTCATAAAAAGAAGTCAATCAAAAATACCGCAAAGCAATTACTCTGCGAACCTTATAAATGCGGCTTGTATTTTTAGAGCCTATCCGCAATTAAAGAAGTCCATACCGAGAAGCCATTCTCTGTAAAATAGTTCTGAAAAATCAATGCTCGGCAGGTTTATGACTAAGAAAAAAAATATATAAAAAAAACTATTGACAAATCAGCATAAAAATGCTATAATAATACCAACATATGAATGGTTGTTCATATGAATATTTATTCAAGCAAACATACGGAGGTGTTAGGAATGAAAAAAAGCTATAAAATCGAGGTTGACTGCGCGAACTGCGCAAACAAGATGGAAGCGGCGGCAAACAAGGTAAAGGGAGTAGCTGAAGCATCGGTCAACTTCATGACTTTAAAGATGACAGTAAAGTTTGAGGACGGCGCGGACGCAGCCGAGGTTATGCCGGAGGTTTTAAAGGCATGCCGTAAGGTTGAATCCGACTGTGAAATCTATTTCTGATTTACGGAGGGACAGAAAATGTCAAGGAAGCAGAAAAAGGTACTTATACGAATCATTGCAGCAGCAGCGTTCCTCATTATATGCTATATAGTTTCATATATCTGTGAGCTTCCCAAGCCCGCAGAGGCGGCAATGTTTCTCCTGCCCTATTTGATAATAGGTTACGACATACTTATCAAGGCAGGAAAAGGCATCATCAACCGTCAGGTATTTGACGAAAATTTCCTGATGGCAGTCGCGACAGTCGGCGCGCTTCTGCTCGGCGAATACGGAGAAGCTGCGGCGGTTATGCTGTTCTATCAGACAGGCGAGCTGTTTCAAAGCATTGCAGTGGGCAAAAGCCGCCGCAGTATCAGCGCGCTTATGGATATTCGTCCCGATTATGCAAATATCGAGGAGGATGGCAAGCTTGTGCAGGTTGACCCGGACGAGGTCGAAGTCGGAAGCATCATTATTGTTAAGCCGGGCGAAAAGGTTCCGATTGACGGAATTATATGCGGGGGTTCCACCACGCTGGACGCCTCAGCGCTGACAGGCGAGAGCCTTCCTTTTGAGGCGGAGCCGGGCGATGAAATCAAGAGCGGTTCAATTAATCTTACAGGACTGATAAAAATCCGCACAACAAAGGAATTCGGCGAGTCAACCGTTTCAAAGATTTTGGAGCTTGTCGAAAACTCCACTGCGAAAAAATCAAAATCCGAAAATTTCATAAGCCGCTTTGCACGTTACTATACCCCGGCGGTTTGTTACGGAGCAATTGCGCTTGCGGTACTTGGTCCGGTCGTTCGTATGCTTATGGGGCTTGCGCCCGAATGGGGAAGCTGGATTATGCGCGCGCTTACATTTCTCGTAATAAGCTGCCCATGCGCTCTTGTAATAAGTATACCGCTCAGCTTTTTTGCCGGAATAGGCGGAGCAAGCAGCGAAGGTATACTTATTAAAGGCTCAAGCTATCTTGAAAAGCTGTCCGCAGCAAGATATGTTGTCTTTGATAAAACCGGAACAATCACCCGCGGAGTATTTGAGGTTACCGGCATACATCACAATACGCTCGAAAACGAAAAGCTGCTTGAATATGCGGCTCTCGCGGAAAGCGGCTCAAACCACCCGATAAGCCAAAGTCTGAAAGCAGCCTGCAAGCCCTCGCCCGATGCATCAAGAGTAAGCTCCATTGAGGAAATATCCGGTCACGGAATCAAGGCTGTAATTGACGGAAAAAACGTTGCTGTTGGAAACGACCGATTAATGAAGCTGCTGAATATAGACTTCATAAGCTGTCACAAGCCGGGAACAATTGTACATATAGCGATTGACGGCGAATATGCGGGGCACATTCTTATCTCGGATGTAATAAAATCAACCTCGGCAAAGGCAATTGCCGAACTTAAGAAATGCGGTATAAAAAAGACAGTCATGCTTACCGGCGACGCTGAAAAAGCCGCGCTGCCTATTGCCGAGGAAGCCGGGATAGACGAGGTCCACGCGGAGCTTCTGCCGGAAGATAAGGTTAAAAAGGTGGAGGAGCTGCTCTCACAGAAAGGGGATAAAGAGGTTCTGACCTTTGTCGGCGACGGCATAAACGACGCACCGGTGCTTTCGAGGGCGGATATTGGAATTGCGATGGGCGGCTTAGGCTCAGACGCCGCCATTGAAGCGGCAGACGTTGTTCTTATGGACGACAATCCTGAAAAGATTGCAAAAGCAATTAAGATTTCGAGGAAATGCATGAGAATCGTATATCAGAACATTGTGTTTGCAATAGGAATAAAGCTTATCTGCCTTGCCCTCGGCGCACTCGGTATAGCCAATATGTGGCTTGCGATTTTTGCCGATGTAGGCGTTATGGTTATCGCAGTGTTGAATGCAATACGCGCACTGCGGGTGTGAGTTTGGAAATAATGTTAACTGTACCCAAACTAAAGGATATTCTATTGGTTTCCCATAACAAGTAAATGAGGTGAAAACATGGATAACTGCGAATACTGCTTATATTACGATTATGACGAAGAATACGATTATTACACCTGCTCAATATCGCTCGACGAGGACGAAATGCGGTTGTTTATGGAGAAACGCTATTCCCAATGCCCGTACTACCGTCCCGGCGATGAATATACAATCGTAAGGAAACAAAACTGAATAAAAATACGCGTATCAAAGCCGGAAACGATTTTGATACGCGTTTATATTTTTAAGGAAGCACTGATTAAATATAGTACGCAGTGAACACAGTCAGATT
>JAUNPN010000155.1 GCA_030536655.1 bacterium
GAATGTATGAAGCTGTTGTATTTTGCTTGCCAAAATGGAGTCCTGTACAGCGTCTTCACCATCGAGAAGCTCTGTTATTTCAGTATTACGTTTACGGATTTCCATTATATTGATATTCTGATTGGAACCGGCAGCTATCTTCACGTACTGACCGCCTATGCCTTCACAAGCTCGTTTAAACTCGTGTCCTTTATACGGAGCTATGATAAACACTTGTGTTTTGCGTTCTCGCATTCTTAATGCCATACACTGCAAGGTATAGGTTTTACCGGAGCCTGATGTTCCGAGAATCGCCATATTCGCATTCTTATATGTACGTGAATCGAAATTATCGACAAATACAAGCGAGTTATTCGCCTTGTTCATGCCGAACAGAATACCATTTTCATCATTTATCTCAAAAGACACGAAAGGGTATGTACTTGCCAATGAGCTGGTCAGAATGTTACGTCTGCATTTTTTGAAAATTTTCTCATCAAACCTGCACAGCGGCATTGACATCAATAACGCCTGCTCCTGCTCAAACCAACACAATTTCATTCTTAGGTCCTGCGAAAGCAGGAACATTTTAACCTCGTTTAGTTTCCATTCCAGCTCTTTCTGAGAATAAGCAGTAATTGTAAGTAAAATTCCCATATAGCAGAAATCTTCACCATTTGCTATACCCTGTTTCAAGTAATATCCTGAGTCAATGGCACTACGCACATCATCATATTCCGTGCTGGTATCCTCCATACCGCGAGCCTTAACCTTATTGAAACGCAGTGCGTATTGCAGCTTTGTCTGCACAGTTGATAAAGGTTCTTTTCGTACAAACAAGTCAACATCAACACCCTCGCCCAAATTTACCAAAAGCGAAAGCCAACCGCCTACCGCAGTTGTACTGTATGCACGTGACGGAATATATGCAAATGAGTAATATATACCGTCTATTGTTATAAACTTAGCGCTTTCACGTGTGTCTATAACTTTTGGCATGATAAAGTCGTTTATAGGGATATACGAATCCTTATTCGGGTCGTAATTCTCATCTGCAAGATAGCGTGAAACCGTTTCATACATTCGCACATCGAATGAACTGCGCTCGCTCTCAGCCTTACATAAAATAGTGTACAGGACTTTTAACATATCCTTATCTTCATCGAGTGAAATCAGTTCGTTGCCGCACCGTACAAGCCCGCCTCTGATTCGACCTGTAATCTGATTTAATGTAGCTTTTATTTCGTTAAATGTAGGACTCTTCTTAAAGCCGCTTGGCTCCTCATATGCAAAGATTATAAAGAAGCGTCTGGATACACCTTCCCTCGCTCCCACGTTTGCTATAAGCTCTATCTGTTCTTTTTGAAGCTGGCGGCAGTTTGCGTTTTCTTCCGTTTCCATATCTGCCTGTATTTTCTCCACAAATCCCGATACATCAGATGTACGCGAAACAACTTTAAACTGAGTTTTCACAGGCATTGCTTTTAAAACAGATGCAAACGACTGAATGATGGACACTTGTTCATCAATCGACCGAAGCAAAAAATTAATAGGAGTTACCTCAAGAATTTTTATAAACCGCCGGTCCTTCGTTATGATAATCCCATCACTAATATCCTGAATAGGTGAAAAAGCCTGACAGCTTTGAATCTTCAGTTTTGAACCTTTGTCCTTCTTTCCTTTTGCTTTGGAGCTATTTGAAGAACTGTCCTCAATATCCGGCTCGGACATCTTGTTTTTGTGTTTTTCCTTAGCCACGCTCACACCTCCTCAATGACCATATCCTCTATTTCAAAGCCTAGTTCTTCAAGCTGATTTGATTGAACCGCGGTAACAGTAAAACCCTCCATATCAGCTATAACAATTTCCGCATCATCTTCATCGTTAATTTCAGCGAAATTTGTGCTTCCCTCATTAAGCAAAAGTTGGTCTTTCTTCCCTTTAATTTTCTTTTGCTTTTTCTTAGACTTATTTTCCGGCTGTTCCTCAGCGTCTTCGCCCAGAATCTTCTTTTCGGTATTTACAAAGTTCGAGCTAAATTCTTCATCTTCAATGAATTCAAAATCTCTGCCCTCAATGAATGTACTTTTTGCGTTTTTCTGCTTCCGTTTTTCCTTCCATTTATCCACAGTATCTACAATCTTATCCTTAGTAAGTTCCTGAGCCAACATAACATCAGCGGGACGTACCGCCCTGCTTCGTGTATGACCGTTATAAATCATAACACGCTTATTTTTTCTCCACTTATGAAACTGTACAAGAAACTCAATCAATGAGTCCCCGTTTATACCGGCAACAGCAATAAGGAATACCGGCAGCACGGTCATCATAAACACAGTCAATTTTGTTTTAAAATCAGGATATGGTATACAAACCATAAGAGGCAGACCGATTCCGAGCGACAGTATCACAGCCTCAATAAAATTCCTTATTTTAAATGCTCCGTTGAAAATCTTACCTTCTTCGATAAAATTCTCAGGAATTATATAAACATTTTGATGTCTACCTGCCACACGTTTTTCCTCCTTGTATGGCAATGCCTTCTTGTATTAAAAGGCATTGCCGAATTAATTATTACACTCTGCGTAAGATTGAACCAATAACAGTACCGGATTCCTCTCTTACCGCATATGCCGAAAATACCACCGTATCACCTGTAATCGGCGGGTTCGGAAGAGCATCAATTCGCGTATAGTTTGCAATAGCCGGAACGCCTATATCTTCAAGGAACAGAGTAATAATAGTTCTGCTGCTGTCTGTTCTTGACTGACGAATTGACGTGATTTTGCCTAAAAACGCTGCACCGCTCTTGATATTTTTAAGTTTGGGTCTGAACTCGTCTATTTCCGGTTCCTTACCGGAAACACTTATTCTGCTCACACGGTTATTTTCATCGTACTGTATCGCACCGACATAGATATTAAGCTTCTGCCCCGGAGTGTACATCTGAGTTGCATCCTCGACATATCTATGGGTAAGTCTGTAAACAGGAATAGACACGTCCAATCCGCCTACATTCGCCCATACCGCAAACCTTCCTACGGATATAACTGTCGATTCTACCGTATCACCCTCATTAATCAAGCTTTTTCCATCTCTATTGCGTCTATTGTAGTTATGGTCTACCATACGCTGAAGTGCTTCCTTACGAGATGCAATAATTACCGGTTCTCCGTCCGGGTCGCCTTCAATATTCGTAATTATAAACGGAATCTCCGCACCAAGCAGCTTTGTCATAATCTGCTTTTCACGCCTGATTCTATCATTGTCGTCAGTCACGGTTGACATATCAAGCGGCGGAACCTTATACATTTCCATACACGGAATAATAACGCGAAAGCCCTCCATTGAAAGAACTGCAACCGTTACCTTACCGTTGTTCAAGGTTTCAACCGAGAAAATTCTGCTGTACAGAATCCTGCGCTCGTGCTTTGCACTTTTAAGCTGTTCCCACACCATCAAACGTGTTTCATGAATAGCGTTATTCTTCGCACGTTTTACCTCATTTGCTCTCTTTTCCGCCAAAACCTCACGTCTTGACTTGATTACCGGAGCAATCGGTTCTGTATCTGCGGCGGCATTTGCGGTATCATCCGCATCAGCTTCTGCTGTCGGTTCCGGCTCAACAGACTCCGTATTGTTCATGTCAATATCGACATTCTCGGTATACTGTTCTTCTGTAGGATTTTCTACTGTATTGTCATGTGCTGTTCTTGCCATATTAAAATTTCTCCTTTCAAATCTGTTCATAAGTCAAAATCATCTTAGAATTTGACTTATGCACGTAAATCTTGTACTTTATATTTTCATAAAATACTTTATTTTTTGATGGAAACGAAAGCTGAACTGTCGAATCATCATCTGCCATAAATACCACGTCTGTACCGTTCCTTGCGGGTACTGCGGATATACAGGTCAATGTTAGTTCTTCAATCAAACCGTTTCCGTAATCATACTTTAGTTTAAAGCCTATACTTGCCATATACACCGCAATCAAAGCCCCTGCCATAAACCCTGCGCTTTTCGTTATAATGGACGTAATAATACAAACCCCTAAAATTACACAGCCTACGGCAACTCGACTAAACAAAAGCTTTGATAATCCGGGCGGAAGGACTACATCTTTTCCCTCATTAAAATAATTTTGAATTTTTTCACTGTACTTCATATCTTCCTCCGAGTTACAACACTTTCCCCAAACTCTCCATTAAGGTCTGCTCTGCGCTGTAAAATGTCTGTTTCGCTTCCGTACCGACATCTTTACCGTTGTCTTGAAGCTCAACCGTGATTTCTGCTCCGCTTGATACAGCTTTTTCTAATGCCTCTGCATAAGTTTTATCAAAAATAACCCGTATCTTTGTCGGGGCGATAGATGTAAGATATTCCTTGTCGCGTTTAGCCGCTGTTTTGAAATAGCTTTCCTGATTTCCTTCAGGAATTGATGCCAATGCAGAATATATCTCATAAAGGCTGTCACCGCTTCCGGTTAAAAGGTTCGCAATAACAACATTGTCTATTGTATATGACTCAGTTACTACGGCATTATTTTCTTTCGTTACCGTTATTCCCGCTGTCATAGACGGCTGTGTTTCGGAGTTGGAATCCTCCTTGCGATCTATCTGAAAATGCAGCTTTATCTTGTTTCCTATGAGAAGTTTTGTTCGGTCAAAATCCTTAATATTAATCGGAACATCCGCGTATTTCATTCCTTCAGCAACTTCTCCCCACGGGTTATCCTCAACCTTATATGTTCTGGTCAATGCGTTTGTAGTAAGATATTTGCCCTTTGATATAAACTCGCCTGCATACATCCCGATGATATTATCTCTCTGCTCCCACTTATACAGGTCATTGCCGTTTATCGCTATTTGGTTATACGTCTGGCTGTCGATGTTGGAAGCATTGATTATATCCTCAGTAATTGTATCACCCGGCAAAACGTCCTGTTTGAGTTCTATGACGGTTATCTCACCTTCCTTCGGTTCTGCAACCGTTGTCTGACCGGGAGTTGTCGGTGCATTGCTCTGATTTCCTGAGAACCGTAATGCTACCGAGCCGGCTGCCAGAATAGCGCAGATAATCAATATTATCATCAGCTTACTTTTCTTTTTGCGTGATACATCACTGTCTTTACTATTGGATTGAAGTTCGTCCTTCTTCCGCTCAACAAGTTCGATTTTCTTCCTTTTAAATTTTTCCGTCGTATCGTGTACAGAATTCTGGATTTTTTGCTTAGAAGCATTTCCGGTTTCCCCGGCAGAACGCTGATTGTCGTATTCTTCATCATCCATATCATCGTCTTCATACTCCGGAGGAGGCAGCGGCTTGCGGATTGTCGCTTTTTGTCCGGTTAGTTCTCCGTTTTGGTCCGCAAGGTAGACAACAAGACGTTCTTCGTCATAATAACCGGTATAGTCAACATTTCCTGCAGTAATTTTGCGAAGCGGCAACTTCTTGATTGCTTCTAACTCAGCTTTTCTTGCGTCATACTGACTATTTCCGCCGCTCTTTTTCTTGCCCGGCGGCATATTGTTGTTACTCACAAAAACCCTCCTTTCCTTAATCATTCTCTCCGTATAGCGGTCACTGACATCAATGACCGCTATACAGTGTCGCTACTGCAATTATTATTGCAATCATTTAGATTCTCAACGGAATCATCTCCCTTCCGGCAGGCTGCCAATATTTGATGGATAAGCATATAAATATAGATAGGCTTGCGCCCTCGGCAGGCTATATTTTTCCCTACCACTATAAATACGGAATTAGACTACAATTTGATTTATTCTTGGACGCAAGTTTGTTTATTTTACGAAAAAAAAGTTTGCCATTCTAAAAAAGAGCGCAAAAAAACGAGTCCATCAAACATATATCAGTGTATGACAAATGTTTGACAAACCCATTCTTTTTCACCTTAAACTGTTGCTAACATCTGTTCTGGGATATTCCAGTCGAAAGCAGCAGCTACTTTTCTTTTTACATTTCCATTGATTCGATGAAACGTACTTGATGAAATACCCATTTTTGATTTTATGGTATCAGTCGTTAAACCCTTTACATACCGCAAAATATATAAAATCTGTTCTTTCTCGTTGAGCGTCCTCTCCAGTTCTGTCAAACCTTCAAGCATCTCAATAGAGTCGTCTGTTTTACCTTTCTCGTAGTCTAAATTTGATGTAAACGACAACTGACTTAATTCTTCAAGGCTCTGTTTTCCTACGGACATACCATGAGAAAATTCTTTTCTTAAGTAACTAATCATCCCCAGTCTCATACACACGAATGCGTAATCGTCAAAAGAACCTCTCTCTGCATCATAGTTTATAGCCGCTTTACATAACTCTACCGCAGCTACTCCTTCTAACTCCTCCATCAGGCTTGCATTTCCATTACACATAGCACTTATGCTGCGTACAGCAAATTTTACAAGCCTATAACTATCTGTTACCAATTTTGACTGTTCTTGTGTCAATGACTTCATATTTTTTGCTCCTCAAATAAAACTTTATATTTTTTTATCTACATAAAAAAGCTAAGGACCTCTCATCCTTGACTCCTCCTTTCTTATTTGTACATACCGGTTAATGTGGATATTTTTAGGAATAAAAAAAGAGCGAAACCGCTTCCTTGTAAAAGGAAATGTTTCACTCTAATTTTCGACTTAAATTAAAAAAAGATATGAGGCTTAATGCAGACTTGAAATCAGGGCAGACTGCCCCTCACAACTTAACCTTCATATCACGATACTATTATTATATATTCTTTTTAGCGTTTTGTCAAGTGATTTTTACCACCTATCCACGGAAATCAATTTTGTGAATAATTTTTTAAATTTATTTATAATTGCATATTTTAACCATAATAATTGCTTTTAAATTGACAAAATTATATTCAATTTGGAGCAATAATGAATATTTATACCAAAAATCAATTTACGTGTGTATTTACTTTTAAAAAATACTTCCTTGATAAATTGTATGGCTGCCGAAGTTTTCTTCGACAGCCAAAAATCTTGTCCTTCTTGAACTGAATTATCTCTTGTAAATTGACTGACCGTTTCCGGCGCTTGCTGCGTCTGAAATTTCCTTTTCTAACTGTACCCAGTCACGGTTTTCTCTCA
>JAUNPN010000015.1 GCA_030536655.1 bacterium
GACTGTGTTCACTGCGTACTATATTTAATCAGTGCTTCCTTAAACATCTGTTTTTAAGGGGAATTATTGAAATATATTGCTTAAGAATCCGATAGGTTTTGCAGAATGGCGAAATTCATGATACTGTTTTATTTAATTTAGAGTCTTGGATTTCTGCTTTTTCTGAAATTATTGTATCAATTTTTTTGTCAAATCTATATTATATTACTTCGCCTTAAGGATATAAAATATATGTATGTTAAACAGTAAAAATTTACTTGATTATTTTAATTTAGTATGTTATAATCATATTCGAAACGGAAATTATTAAAAGAGGTAATTATTGTGATAACATCTTCGTCAAACGCTGTATATAAGCATATAAAAGCATTGCAGGACAAAAAGTATAGAAAAAAATACAGTGAATATACAGTTGAAGGAATAAAATCGGTTCGTGACGCTTTAAATTCAAATAGGCGAGTGAAATCAGTTGTAATCTCAGAGGGATTTACATCGGAGTATACATATTCGGATGAAATTGAAATTATAACAGTATCTGCGCCGCTGTTCGCAAAGCTTTGCGATACTCAGACTCCGCAGGGTATAATGGCGGTTATTGAGATAGAGGATAAAGGAGGTTTCACGCCGGATTTAAGCAAGGCGTATATATATTGTGACGGAGTAAATGATCCGGGAAATCTCGGCACGATTATAAGGACAGCAGATGCAGCCGGATTTGGTGGCGTGCTGTTATCAAAGGGGACTGCGGATTTGTATAGTCCGAAAACCGTGCGCTCAAGCATGGGGTCATTCTTTAATATTGAAACAGTAACAGGACTGGATGCAGAGTTTCTTGTCCGATGTGCTGAAAAAGGATTTATGCTTTACGGGGGCGCTCTCGGCAGAGATACAATTGACTATAGGGACGCCGATATGACAAAGCCGTCTATATTAATAGTAGGAAATGAAGCGAATGGAATAAGCAAAGAGGTCATGGAAATATGCCGATGTGTGAAAATTCCGATACTTGGAAAGGCGGAATCGCTTAATGTTTCTGTTGCAGCAGCAATATTAATGTATGAATTAGTTTCACAGAGGACTTGACAATTCAGGATTTTTGTAGTATTGTATAATGTAGTATAAAAACATTGCCGGCGATGGGGTGAAAGCTTGGAAAAAGATAAGCGGCGCATCTGCCGTCATTCGGGGCTTGAAGTACAGCGTATAACTGCGCCCCTCATAACGGCAATTTGCTTGCTTCTCTTTTCTTAAACGCATTGGTGAAAGGAGTTCGGATTATAAAAATGGATAATAAGATACTGTGGGTGTGGCTTTCTCTGAAAATCAGCCCCGGAAAGATGACAATTCCTGCACTTTTGGAGGAGTACGGAGATATTGAGGAGATATACCGTGAAAAGAATTACACATATTCTGCGTATTTATCTTTTAAAGAGAGAAGAAGTCTTGCGGATAAAAGTCTTGAATCCGCATATGATGTATGCAGAAGGACTGATGAGTGCGGCGCAAAAATACTTGTATATGATGATGAAAAATATCCGGAAAATCTCAGACAGATTGACAGTCCGCCGTATGTGCTGTATGTCAAGGGTAAGGTTATTGACTGGGACAGGTATTTGCTGATAAGCGTAATTGGTACGAGAGATTGCACGCAGTACGGCGTCAACGTTACAAGAAGGATTGCGGGAGGACTTGCGGAGCAGGGAGTTGTAATAGTAAGCGGTCTGGCAAAGGGATTGGATTCTGCGGCAACGGCGGAAGCACTCAGGTATAACAGCTACAGCGTGGGAGTTCTGGGTTGTTCGATAGACAAAATCTATCCGTTGGAGAATAAAGCACTGTATAATGCTGTTGAAAAAACGGGTATACTGATTTCTGAATATCCACCCGGCTCAAATAATGGAAAAAGTGCGTTTCCGCTCAGGAATAGAATAATAGCCGGGATTTCGAGCGGGCTGCTTGTGACGGAGGCACCGCTGAGAAGCGGAACAAACATAACCGTGAATTATGCATACGATTATAACAAGGACGTTTTTGCAGTTCCGGGAAGTATCTTTGAAAAGAATAATGAAGGAACCAACAGACTGCTTAAGGGCAGTGCCAAGGCAACGGTATGTGCTGAGGATATTCTTGAAGAATATCCGGACATAGCTGAAAGACAGCGGGCTCCGATGGGCAATATATTTATTGAGGAGCTTCCCGAAATAGAAGCTCTTATAGAATCAGGCATAATCAAAAAGGACAACAAACGTGAGGGTATGGGTTACAGCGAATACAGAACGGCTTCCGGAAAGGCAGGAAGAATAGGTATCGGCAGGAGAAGCGTTTTTTCAAGAAAAAGTACAGAAATTTATGAAAGGCAGCAGTCTGATAAAATAGCAGCTTCAGAGCCGAAGGAGCAGGAAACAAATGATAAGAAAAGGCTGCCTGAGGGACTGAGCAAGGATGAAAAGCTTGTAGCTGAAGTTCTGCTCGGCGGTGAAAAGATGAAGGATGAAATAATACGGGAAACAGCTCTTGATGCGGGTGATGTAAATACGATGCTCATTCTGCTTGAAATGCAGGGGGCTGTAGAGGTATTGCCCGGAAATATATATAGATTGAAATAACGAATTATTCGGCAGGAGGAAAATAGATGGCGAAAAAAAAGCTGTTGATAGTAGAGTCACCTGCAAAGGCAGGAACTATAAAGAAGTATCTCGGAAAAGATTATACTGTTATGGCGTCGATGGGGCATGTTATAGACCTTCCGAAAAGTCAGCTTGCAGTAGATACAGAAAATCATTTCAAGCCGAGGTATATTACAATACGAGGAAAGGGACCGCTTTTGGCAAGCCTGAAAAAGGAGGCGGCAAAGTCTGACGTAGTGTATCTCGCAACCGACCCTGACCGTGAGGGAGAGGCTATAAGCTGGCATCTGGCAAATGCGCTTGGCATAGACGTAAATTCAAAGTGCAGAGTAACCTTTAATGAAATTACGAAAACGGCTGTCAAGGCTGCAATAAAGGAGCCGCGCAGTATTAATATGAACCTTGTTGATTCTCAGCAGGCAAGGCGTGTACTGGACAGAATAGTCGGTTATAAGATAAGTCCGATTTTGTGGGAGAAGGTAAAGCGCGGACTGAGCGCTGGAAGAGTACAGTCTGTGGCGACAAAGCTTATCTGCGACAGGGAAGAAGAAATTATGAATTTTAAGCCGCAGGAGTTTTGGACAGTAGAAGCGGTGATAATTGAGCCTAAGTCAAAAAAGAGCTTTACAGCGAAGTACTATGGTGAAAACGGTAAGGAAAACAAGCTTGAAAACAAAATGCAGGCGCAGAGTATAATAGATGCCGTAAAGAAAGCAGAGCTTACCGTAAGCAAGGTGAAGCGCGGCGAGCAGCGAAGAAAGCCGCAGCCGCCGTTTACGACCTCAACTCTTCAGCAGGACGCGTCAAGAAAGCTGAATTACCAGGCGACAAAGACAATGCAGATTGCACAGGGCTTGTATGAAGGCGTAAGTCTTGGCGGCAAGCTCGGCACAATCGGTTTGATAACATATATGCGAACCGACTCATTGAGAATTGCCGATGATGCTCAGCGTGATGCTGTTGCATACCTGACCGAGAAATATGGAGAGGAATATGTCAAAGCAAGGCAGTACCGTACAAAGAAGAATGCGCAGGATGCGCATGAGGCTATACGTCCTACTTCAATATCAATTTATCCGGACAGCATAAAGGATAAGCTGACGAATGAGCAGTATAAGCTTTATAAGCTTATCTGGGACAGATTTGCCGCAAGTCAGATGGCGGATGCAATATATGACACAACAAGCGCGTCAATTGACGCTGACGGTCATACCTTTCGTGCAAGCGGCTCAAGCATCAGATTCAAGGGTTATATGGCGGTTTATGTTGAGGCAACGGATAAAAAGGAAGAAAAGTCAAAGCTTCTGCCGCCGCTGGAAGAAAATCAAAATGTGAAGCTTAAGGAAATCGACAGCAAGCAGCATTTTACTCAGCCGCCGCCCCGGTATACTGACGCTACGTTAATTCGTGAACTGGAGGAAAACGGAATAGGCAGGCCTTCCACTTACGCTCCGACAATCTCAACAATTGTATCAAGAGGATATGTGCAGAGGAGTAAGAAGCAGCTTGTCCCGACGGAGCTTGGAAATGTGACAACCGAAATAATGAAAAATAATTTCAAGGATATAGTAGATGTGGAATTTACCGCCGGGATGGAGCAGAAGCTCGACAACGTAGAGGACGGGCAAATTAATTGGGAAGAAGTTTTGGAAGAATTTTATCCGCCTTTTAAGGATAACTTGGAGAAAGCGCAGGAAAATATTGCAAAGATAAAAATAAAGGACGAGGAGTCCGATGTAATATGCGAGAAATGCGGCAGAAGAATGGTGTATAAGCTCAGTAAGTTTGGTAAATTCCTTGCGTGTCCGGGATATCCGGAATGTAAGAATGCAAAAACCATACGTGAAGGTACGGGTGCATTTTGCCCGAGCTGCGGAGGAGAAATGCTCGTTAAGAAGTCGAGAAGAGGTAAAATATATTACGGCTGTGAGCATTATCCGAAATGTGATTTTATGGTATGGGATGAGCCGGTCAAGGACGAACGCTGTCCGCAGTGCGGCGGACTTCTGCTGAAAAAGAACGGACGCGCAAAGAAAATCTACTGTGCTAAGCCTGAATGCGGATACGAAAGAAAGCTTACCGTTGAAGAGATGAGGGAGAAGAAGGATGAAGGTTAAGGTAATCGGCGCGGGGCTTGCGGGCTGCGAGGCAGCATGGCATCTTGTACATGAGGGAATTGAGGTTGAGCTGTATGAAATGAAGCCGAAAAAATTCTCGCCCGCGCATTCGAGCGAAAGCTTTGCGGAGCTTGTCTGCTCTAATTCATTGAAGGCGGACAGGATTGAGAATGCATGCGGCTTGCTAAAGGAGGAAATGCGTCTTTTCGGTTCGATAATAATGGAGGCGGCAGATGCTGCAAGGGTGCCGGCAGGAGGAGCATTGGCTGTTGACCGTGAGGTTTTTTCAGGATATATTACTGAAAAGATAAAGAAGCATCCGCTTGTAACGGTAATTAATGACGAGGTAACGGAGATTAATCCGGACGAATATACAATAATAGCGACGGGCCCGCTGACTTCGGACGCACTTGCGGAGAAAATTGCTGAGATTACGGGAAAAGAATCAATGTATTTTTATGATGCGGCAGCGCCTATTGTAACCGAGGAAAGCATAAACAGGGATAAGGTTTTTAAAGCCGCTCGCTATAACAGAGGAACGGCGGATTATATAAACTGTCCTATGACGAAGGAGGAATACACAGAATTTTATAATGAGCTGACAAACGCTCAGACAGCGCCTTTGAGGGAGTTTGAGAATCAAAAGGTTTTTGAGGGCTGTATGCCGGTTGAAGTTATGGCAAAGCGCGGATTTGAAACACTTGTGTTCGGTCCGTTAAAGCCTGTCGGACTTGTAAATCCGAAAACGGGTAAGGACGACGCTTACGCGGTTGTCCAGTTAAGACAGGATAATAAGGAGGGTACGCTCTACAATCTTGTCGGATTCCAGACTAATTTGAAATGGGGTGAGCAGAAGCGGGTGTTCTCTATGATACCGGGATTGGAGAATGCGGAGTTTGTGCGTTACGGAGTAATGCACAGAAACACGTATCTTAATTCTCCCGGAATTTTAAATAAATATTATCAGATGACGGAGCATCCGAAAATATTCTTTGCCGGACAGATAACCGGTGTAGAGGGGTATGTCGAAAGCGCTTCAAGCGGTATTTTGGCAGGATATAATATGGCAAGGCTGTTAGAGGGCAAGCCGATGTATGAGCCTGATGCAAAAACCTCGATTGGTTCGCTTGTGCTGTATATAAGCAGTAACGCTGCGGACAGACTGCAGCCGATGAATGCTAATTTCGGAATAATCGAGGGTTTAAATGAACGTATCCGCAAAAAAGCGGACCGATATAATAAAATTGCGCTGAGAGCGCTGGATATTATAAAAAAACAGTTGGAGGTAAATTAAAATTAAAATGGAAAAGAAAAATAAGATTATACTTGCAGTAATTGCGGTGGTAATTGTAGCGGCTGTAATAATTGCGGCTTCATGTTCATCAAAACCGAACAGCGGAAAAAGCTCCGTAAATGACGGCAATACGGCGTCGGTACAGGCAACCGAGGAGCCGGAGGTAACGCCTACATTTGTATACTTTGTATCTCAGAATGACGAAAACTATGCAGATGCAATGGCTGTTGTAGAGAAGCTTAAGGCAGAGTACAACGGAAGAGTCAACTTTGATATAAGAGATTATGATGCAGATCCGTCAATTGCCGAAAATTTTGCAATGGTAGTAGGAAACACTCCGGCATTAATTATGCTTGACACGCATAATGCACCCTGCGATTTCCTGTTTAAGAATGCGGATGAAGCTTCATTGAAGGCGTCCATCACAAAGGCGTTGGGAGAATAACATGGGCGGTATACTTTTATACATATATTTTCTTGCGGTCGGTTTTCTTTATGCCAACGAGCTTTTCAGAAAGAAGAATATATATTTTCGTGCATGGATGGGCGGAGTATTCGGAAATGTAATTTTAATGGCAGGAATTGTTATTCCTTCGATATTCTGCGGTTTTACTTTTTTGAGCCATATAATACTTGCAGTGCTTGCGGCAGTTCCGTATGCCGTAATTTGTGTGAAGCGAAAGGAAAGGAAATCGGTTAAGGAGCTTTTGTTTTCAGACGGAGCTGAAACAGAAGTATACATGGATACAAAGATATTCTGTGCACTGGTGCTCCCGATTTCAATTATAATTTGGGTGCTGATGACAAATCATATTTTAACGCCGTATGAGGGCGGCGGTGTGGCAAGCGGTCAGTGTACCTACGGAGATTTACAGATGCATCTTAGCTTTATAACAAGCATTGCAGAGCAGCACAAGTTCCCGCCGGACTATAACCTTCTTGCCGGTACGACAATGAATTATCCGTTTTTTGCGGATATGCTTTCATCAAGCTTGTATCTGTTTGGAACAAGCTTAAGATGGGCGGTGCTTATTCCGAGCTATGTGCTTTCGATGCTGATAGTAATGGGATTTTATATACTTGCGTACACTGTTACAAAGAGAAAGGCTGCGGCGGTATTGGCTGTTGTGTTTTTCTTCTTCTGCGGAGGATTCGGCTTTGCATATTTTATGAATGGAGCAAAGGCTGATTCGACTGTGTTTACGAAGATATTTACCGACTATTACCATACGCCGACTAACTATAACGAAAATAACATCAGATGGTCGAATACAATATGTGATATGATTATTCCGCAGAGGACTACTATGGCGGGTTGGTGCACTGTTATTCCGGCAATCTGGATGCTGCTTGAGGCGTTAAAAACAAGGAAGCGTTCAATCTATATAACTCTGGGAGTGTTTGCCGGATGTATGCCGATGATTCATACACACAGCTTTCTTGCACTTGGAATGATTTCGGCTGTATTGTTCTTTATGTATCTTAAGGCTCCGAGGGATGAGGATACTGCCGCATCGGCAGAGGAGACGTCTGCAAAAGGGAAAAAGAATGCCGCAAAGGCTGTTCCGAAGGATAATAATTATACAAAGCAGTATGTTATAAACTGGGTGATATTCGGCGCGATTACAATTTGTATGGCATTTCCGCAGCTGTTTTATTGGACATTCAGGCAGACAACAGGAAATGAATCATTCCTGAGATACGGTTTCAACTGGGTAAATGAAAAGGATCCGTATTTGTGGTTCTATCTAAAAAACTGGGGTATAGCGGCGCTGTTTATTGCACCGGCGGCATGGGGTGCTTCAAAGGATAATAAGAAGCTGCTTCTGGCGGCTGCGTTCATCTTTATTACAGCGGAGTTTATTATCTTCCAGCCTAATAAGTATGATAACAATAAGCTTTTTTATGTGGTATACATGATAGTGCTTATGGTAGTAAGCGGATGGCTGATGGATGTATGGGACGCTATGAAGAATGTAAGAGGCCGAGCGTACCTCGGAGCTGTTGTCATTGCGGCAGGAACGCTTTCCGGAGCACTCACGATAGGCAGAGAATATCACAGCGGCGGTATGTATCAGACGTTTAATTCAGATGATATAAAAATGGCGGAGTATATAAAGGAAAATACCCCGTCAGACGCGGTATTCTTAACAGGTATGCATCACATTAATCCGGTATGCGCATTAGCCGGAAGAACGATTTATCTTGGCTCATCGCTGTATGTGTACTTCCATGGAATGGGTGATGAATATTATAAGAGAAAGGCAGAGATTGAAGCAGTATATAAAGGTTCGTATGAGGATATGCTTGAATTTTGTAATAAAAACGGAATTGAGTATGTGTATGTTGGCAGCAATGAACTGAGCGAGCTTAAGCCTAACAAGTCGATGCTGGAACAGCTTGAAGTTGTTCAAACTATAGGAAGAGATACTTTGTACAAGGTCAAATAAATGGGGGTATAAAAAATTGCCCAGACCGTTCAAGGGCAAAAAGTTTGGGGAAAGATAAGCGTCGCATCTTGCCGCCCTCAGCGACTTGAAGTATAAACATACGTCGGCGTCGCTTCTGACAGCAATCTGTTTGCTTCTCTTTTCCCAAACGGATTGGTGAAAGCATTTATAAGTTTGATTTTACCTGTTTTAGAGCGTCGAAAAACAACATGAAAGATAAATAATGCAGAAAATCCGCTTGTAAAAGCGGATTTTCTGTGTTGTTCGCCCTTGAACGTTCTGAACAATTTTTTTACATCCCGTATGCCTTATTTCGAGTTGTTTTACAGTTCCATTTATTTTATCAGTATTTCATTAAATCGTTTAAGCGCGGCTTCATCGGCGCGGGCATAGCCTATAATCAATGCGTTGTCCTGTTTATCGGTAAAGTAGAAATCACTGATATAACTTAGTTTTATTCTGTTTTCAAACGCTCGTTTTCGTATTTCTGCAGCGGCATTTGTTTTTGCAAGCAGCTGTATACCGGATTTTTCGCCGGAAATTTCAAAATCAATATTGGAGCTGTTAAGCAGCTCAATCAGGGCATCGCGGCGTTTTCGGTAAAGAAGCCTCGTGCGGTTCAAATGGCGTTCGAGCCAGCCGCCTGTTATGAAGCGTTCAAGCGTATGCTGTTCAAACCTTGGTACGGTAGGTGAAAAGCGTCCGTAAAGTGTAAAGAACGGCTCGGCAAGTGATGAAGGCAGAACCATGTATGCAATTCGGATCGAGGGGGCAAGTGTTCTTGAAAATGTGCTCATATATATGACTCTTTCGTGCAAATCCATGCCCTGCATTGCGGGAACGGGTTTGATTGAATAGTTAAATTCGTTGTTGTAATCATCTTCAATAATATAGCGGTTTTTTGCAGAGTATGCCCATTCAAGAAGCTTATACCGGCGGTCGGCGCTCATTATAATCCCTGTCGGAAACTGGTGGGAGGGGGTAATATATGCGATATTCGCACCGCTGTAGGAAAGTTCTTCCGTAATCATACCCTCATTATCAAGACCTATGTATTCAATGCGTCCGCCGGTGTTCGCAAAAATATCGTGCGTTTTGCGGTAACCGGGATTTTCAACCGCGTAAATGCTCCCTTCCGGGAGGATACGGGTAAGAAGCATCAGAAGATATTCCATACCGGCGCCGACTACTATTTGGTTAGGCTCGCAGGAAACACCGCGGAATTCATAAAGATATTTTGCAATGGCGCAGCGCAGTTCAATATCTCCGCTGAATTCACCTGCACGGAGGAGGGATGGGTTTTCATACATGACCTCCTTTGAAAGCTTAATCCATGTTTGTGACGGAAAGGCGTCCGGATCCTGAGCGCTTATGCTGAAATCATAATCAAACTCCGGCGTATGCTTTTCCGGAATATTAAACCGGGGCGAGATCTGAGTTTTTGACTGTAATCTTCGTGCATAGTAACCGCTTCGGGGAACACTTTTCAGAAACCCCTCCTGAACAAGGATAGAATAAGCGGTTTCCACTGTGTTGACGCTCAGCCGCAGATGTGAAGCAAGAGCTTTTTTTGACGGCATACGCTCGCCCTCGGCAATGCGTCCGGAGCGGATTTCGGCAGCAATGTAATTGTAAAGCTGAATATACAGCTTTTCAGATTTATTGAATGTCATCGTAAAATTAAACATAGCGTCCTCCGCGTGTATTTATTTAGTAAAAAAGCACCTGCATAAGCAGGTGCTTTTTTATGCAGGTGACAGGACTTGAACCTGCACGTCAGTGACGCCAGCTCCTAAGGCTGGTGCGTCTGCCAATTCCGCCACACCTGCAAACCAGTAATTATTATACCATGATTTTACGTCAGTGTCAAGAGGTATGCCGAATTTTTTGAATTGGCAATATTGCACAAAAAAATGCTTAAATAATTGTACAAAATATAAAAATATTTTGACTGTTTAACGATTTTTAACAAAAAGTCTATACAAAAAATTGATTTTATGCTATAATAACAATAACTAATTATGCGTTTATACGCATAGGAATTTTTCTATAAAGGAGAGAGAAAAGATGAAAAGTAAACTTTTCAAGAAAACCATTGCGTCAATTTCGGCATTGGCAATGGTAGCTTCGACATTTGTCATTCCAATGACTGCAAATGCAGCTGAAACGTATTACACTCTTGATAATGAGAGTGCAACAGATACAACGGGCTGGGCGTCAGCTAATTTTCCGGATGGTATGTCAATAGCATCAGATTCAAATACTTCGATAAGCAAGTATTTTCTGTACAAGAACTCAACCGGAAGAGGTGCACGTACCGCATATTATAATTTGCCGGCTGCAGCAAAAACCGTAGACGAAAATAAGAAAGCAGTACTTGAGTTTGATTTTGTGTTACGTAACGGAGGAACCAATGGCAATAACCAGATTGCTTTCACCAGTGAGACAGGAACACCCATAGGAAATGGTGATTATAACAAGCAAGACTATGTTTTGATGATTACTCAGCCGAAGGATAAGAGCGCTCAGTTTGCATTAAATGGAACAGATGTATATTCAGCAAATTATGCAAATGAAACATGGGCACATGCAAAGGCAGTTCTTGATTTTGCTCAGAAGGATGTTCTTGTAACAATCACGTCGCTTGATGGTTCAACAACATATTATGAAACCAGTAAGGTAATGATGGGAAATGATGCATCAGAGCTTACACAAATCTTTATTAATGCGGCACGTGATAATTCATGGGCAGGTATTGATAATGTTGTAGTACGTTCGGTAGAGGACGGCGATATTGTAGGAACATACTATAAGGTAACATTTGATGTAGATGGTAAGTCAACGGTTAAGTCAGTTAAAGAGGGCGAAAAAGTTGAAGAATTACCGGATTCATCAAAGACAGGATATATCTTCAAAGGATGGAGCAAGGATGGCAGCGATACTCTCATGACAGGTGAGGATGTATTAGCAACTGCAATTACAGCAGATACAACCTTTACAGCTGTATATGAGGCTGATACATCATATATTGAGCCGATGGTATCGGCAGAGTTTACATCTTTCCCGGAAAATGGCTTACTTATAGCTGGGGCAGATGAAAATACAGCAGCCTCAAACCTTATCGGAATCAAGATTAACGGAGAGCTTGGTACAGATCTCTTGGCAAATCCGGATTCAAGAGTAAAAGACCTTGATGTAAAATATGAGCTTAAGGGCTTCCGTTGGGTAGCTTCAAAGAATGAACCCACAACAGATGTTATAGAGGATGAATACTGTGACAGCTATGGAAAAGTAGTAAAGAATGAGGATAAATCAATTGACTTCCAGTTAAAGAGTCATCCGTTTAACTACTATGGTGAGGTTGTTGCAACAGTTACATATAATGGTCAGACATTAAGCATTTCAAAACCGCTTGCATATCTTGGAAATACTGCAAATCAGGCACAGAATGTAATTCTTCCACGTGGTGGATACATTGCAGACTACAACAGCTATTCACCGGATATGGTAGGATATAAGGCTGCTATTTCACCGGACAATAAGACTTCGGTTGACCCTGTAACGGATAACTGGGCTGCATATGGCGGAAATGTTGGCAGAGGAGTGTATCTTGCAGAGGAAGAAGGAAACAAATTCCTTAAGATTAAAACAACAGGTTCAAACAGCTCGTCATTTGCAGCAAACCAGATCGAGGCTGTTACTGATACACAGGTTGTATTCAGACAGAAGGTACGTTTCTATAATCCGAACTCATCAATAATATTAAAGAGTGTTAATCCTGTAACATGGACAGCAGGCGAAGCAACATCATTTAGTGTTAATTTTACAGGCAGTGAATTAAACATTAACAATAATAGGATTACAGATGCTGCAACAGGAATATGGTATGAAATTATTGTTACATCAGACGTAACGTCAGGCAAATGCTGTGCAATAGTTAATGATGCAGAAGGCAACAAGCTTGGCGAGAGCGAAATCGTAAGCTTTAGCGATGCAGGCTCTAAGACCCCGACATACTATATGTACAGAACACCGGATAACTCAGTCGGCGAACTTGACTTTAAAGATGTAACAATATATAGGGCAGAGATGGATGGAGCTACATTAGCTACAACAGCATCGGCGACAACACTTGCAATTCCGGAGGAAGGTGCTGCACCGTCAACTGCAAATCTTACAGTAAGTGCAAAGACAACCGAAGGTTATGAGGCAATCGGAGCAGCAACATGGACAGTTGCAAATGATGCAGCAGGTATTACGGTGACACCGTCAGCTGAGGATTCACACATGGCAACAATCAGTGTTGATTCAACAGCTTCAGCAGGAACAGCAACAGTAAATGTAACAATAGGCGGAGCAACAAAGCAGATTGATTTTACAATCACAGCTTCAAAGGACAGCATAAAGTTTGCTGACCCGGTTGTAAACAGCATTTCAATTCCGCTTGATGACAATAACACAGTAGTTTCATATCCGGTAAGCGTAATCGACAAGGATGGAAACGATATTGCAGGAAAGACAGTTTCACTTGCATTGTATGACCAGAATAATGTAAATCCGGTAACATTAAACGGTATAACGTTAGAGAACGGTGTTCTTACAGTAACAAAGGATGCTGTTCCGACAGTTGTAACAATTAGAGCAACATCAACAAATTCAAATAATGAGGAAATTACAAATACAGTTAAAGTGACAATTCACGGATTGGCATTTGACTTAGGCACAGCTGATGAAGAAGCAGTTGCAAACGGCTATACCCCGGTAACTTCAACAACAGCATACAGCGAAAAGTTGGGTTATGGTATTGAGGGAGCAGCAACAGCAGGAGGAACGGCTTCGTTAGAAGATGCTGATACTGACTATCTTGAGGGTAACTATACATTCAAGGTAAATGTACCAAACGATAAGATTTATAAGGTAACATTAAACTATGAGGGTAATGCTGTATTCGAAAAGATATCAACAGACCTTTCGGGTGTAGTAAGAAACAATGCTGCAATGGGTAAGGTTGAGTATTTGGCATTCGTACATGATGGTGTTCTTGACATAGGCTTTGATAAGAAGGTTTCATCAATAGTAATTGAAAAAATCGAAAGAGAAGCAGGTATTAAGCCGCATGTATACACAGTAGGTGACTCAACAATTGCAAACAACGGTTCATGGGCATATGTTCTCAATCGTGATTTCGCAAACTATTCAGAACTTGGACAGTATGTAACATTCACAAATAATGGTCGTGGTGGTAAGAATCTTTCAAGCTACTACACAGGCGGCGAGCTTTGGGATAGAGTAGTAACAAACATTAAGCCGGGCGACTATGTAATGATAGGCGATATGGGTACAAACGGTATGGGTGCTGATTTTGAGGGCTCATTCAAGTATTATGTGGATGCTTGCTTGGCACTTGGCGCAAAGGTAATTCTCAACTCATATTCACCGCATGGAGCAGTAGGCGATTATGCTTCAGGCTATAACTCAGCAACTCAGAAATTCAATTCTTACAGACAGGATGCTTACGATAATATTGTAAGAGCAATGTATGAAGAAAGAAAATCAGAACTTGCAGGATTTATTGATATTGGTAAGAATGCAGATACTGCGTTTAACGCATATGTAGATGATTATGCTGCAAACGGCTATGAATCAAGAGATGCTGCTGCACAGGCAATTATCTCATGCTTCGGTGACCATAACCATTACAGCAACGGAACGATTGCTGCGCAGCTTATGATTGAGGGTTATAAGGGAACACCGGGTATTGTTTCAGAACTCATAAGAATTGTAAGTAATACAGAGCCGCAGCCGACAGCACCGGCAGAAACAGCTCAGCCGACAGCACCTGCGGAAACGACTCAGCCGACAACCCCGGCAGAAACAGCTCAGCCGACAGCACCGGCAACAGATGATCCGAACAAGGATACTGTTACTGTATATGCTGAGAATGGTGTTGCAATAACAGCTGAATATACAGAAAACGGTGCATTAAAGGCAATCAAGTCAATTGTTGATGTAGCAGACGGTCAGAAAGTTGTTACGGCAGCAGAGGGCGAAAGGGTATTTGCATGGGATTCATTATCAGGCATGAAGCCGCTTGCAACAAAGGAAGTATCAGCTTCAGAAGTGGTAGAGCCGACAACCCCGGCAGAAACAGCTCAGCCGGGCGGAGATGATGAACCGAAAGAAACAGCAGATCCGGCAGCAGAGGCAAAGGTTATCTGGAAGGCACAGAAGGATACAGCATATGCAGCGGGACAGGATTTAGGAAACGGACTTTCACTCGTATTCGGTACAGAAGATGGTGCAGCTCCGGTGTATTCTGATTTTACAAATACAGAAGAGGACGGAACTGTAACACCGATTACAAAGATTGTAGGCGGAGTAGAGCTTACAGGATATGTTTCAGCAACAACAGCAAACGGAAGCTGGTCCGGTACTTCTGTTGACCCGTCAAAGACAACGGTAATTAAGTACACTGCTGCGGAAGACGGTGTATTAACTGTATATCTTGATAATGTTGGTACAGATAAGAAAATCTGTGTAGGACAGGAAGGCATGAAGAAGGGAGAAATTGAAGCAGCAGCAACTTACGGTACGGGAAATGCAATGGCATTCCCTGTAAACGTAAAAGCCGGAGAGTCATATTACGTATATGTAGCAGGTTCAAAGGGTCGTTTCTGTGGCGCTGCCTTTGAGGCGGGCGAGTTGCCGGTTGTTCCGGATCAGACTGATCCTCCGGCGTCAGAAATACCGGCGCCGCAGGACGGCGAGTGGGTTATGTCAGCAGCTTATAACTCTTGCCCGGCAGGAACAGAACTGATGAAGGGACTTACCACTTTATTTGCCGATACAAAGAATAACAAAAAGTATCTTTCATCAGATGATAACGGAACCTTTAGTGATGGCGCTGCAACGGGAACAGCTTTAAAGTATGTTGCATGGACTGACGGTACATTAACAGTATCATTCACAGGTCTTGGTACTCCGGGTTCAACAGGACCTAAGACAATGTATATTGTTCCGGAAGGCGGAAAGCAGACAGAGCCGCTTGCTTCAGTACCAAATGAGAGTACAGAGAAAATGGATGGAAGTATTTCTGCAGACGTAACAGCAGGTACAACCTACTATATTTACGGAGCGGGAACGAAGGCGTGCTTCAGTGGTGCATCATTTGTTCAGAAATAATTTCAAAATCCGATAAAGAATGATAAACTCCCCCTTAGATTTATTCTGAGGGGGAGTTACTATATTAGTTTTTTAGAAGTACCCATAAGAAAAAAACAGCGTCCCAAAAATCCGGTACTGATTTTTTATGGAAAAATCAAAATTTATTTTTAAATTTTATGTTAAGAATAACAATTGCAAAGATGATAAGACACATACCCGCAATTTTTTCGGTATCCATCGTTTCATGAAAGAATACCGCACCGATTACCGCCGCCGCAAACGGTTCAATCGCCGCCAGAATAGAAGCCTTTCCGGCTTCCGTTCCCTTAAGTCCCTTTGTATATAACATAAACGGAATTACCGTGCTTAAAAGCGACAACCCGAAAACCGACCATATCCCTTCGGGACAAAGAAGCAGCCGCACGTTTGATATAACCCCCGAAAAAGGTACTATAAATACAGCTGCGGTTATAAATGTAAATGCGGTTATCGTTGCGGCACCGTATTTTTTTGCGAGAAATTTTCCGAATATACTGTAGAGAGCATATCCAAAGCCTGAGCCTAAGCCGAGAATTACAGCCTTGAGCGATACGGCGCCGCCGCTTGAAGACGCTCCGGTAACCAAAATCAGTCCCGCAAGTGTTACGGCAAGTGCTGTTATCTTTCTTGCCGTAAGTCTTTCGTGAAAAAGCGGCAATGACATAAGCATAACAAATATCGGAGCGGTATATAGGAGCAGCGCCGGAACTGCCGCTCCTCCTATAATTTCTATCGCCTCAAAATAACAGAAGTTGAACAGAACTATACTTCCAAGACCTGTTCCCAAAAACAGAGGTATATCTCGGATTTTTATATTCAGTCCGTCTCTGTCGGCAATCAAAAGATATATAACCATTATCAAAGCCGAAAAGAAAACCCTTATCGCCACAATTTGAAGCGACGTAAACCCCATATCCGCAAGACAATTTACAAATACCGATATTATTCCCCATAATATTCCCGCTGCTATTATACATAAGCTGTTCTTTATCTTAATCACGCCCTTTTTATTTCTTACTGAGCATTTATATATGCCTCTATATGATCGGCAAGCTCGTCAAGTCCCATACTGCTTGTATTTACGCACAGATCGTAATATTCGGGCTTACCCCACTCATAGGTTGAAAAATAATTGAAATAGTATTCTCTGTTCTTTTCTTTTTTGTTTATGTAATTTTCTGCCTTAACTCTGCTCATATTTCCACGCTTTTCAACATTCTTCACTCTGTCCTCATAATTCGCCGCAACAAAAACATCTATTGTATTTACGCCCGCCTCGTTGAGAACGTAGTTTGACAGTCTTCCGACTATTATACACGGAGACATTTTAGCAAGCTGAAGAATAATCTTAGACTGAATTTTAAACATCTTATCGCTTGTTGACGCATCATACTCCTTAGCCGCATAAATGCTTCCTGCGGTAAGCAGATCCAAAAGCTCACTGCGCTGCATTTCTTCAACGTTCCTTACCTTGCTTTCGGAAATATTCAGAGCCTTTGAGGTATATTTTATCATATCCTCGTCATAGAAGGGAATATCCAGCTTCTTTGCAAGTATGGCGGCAAGCTCTCTGCCTCTGCTGCCGTACTGACGGCCGAATGTAATAATAAGCCTGTTTCCGGTACGCTCCTCGTATTCCTTTCCTCCGGTATATTCCGCCGTGCTGACGTCGACGTTTATCTCAGGTATTATATCATATCCCGCTTGTTTTTCGTATCCCGGAATTATCCAGTCTCTTCCGGCAGAAATACCAAGATATTCATTATCATAATTCGATTCAACCTCTGCCTGCGGAAATTTCTTAAGGTACCACAGCTTCATCAGTGCAAAATATACAATAAAAGCTGCCGGGAAGCCGAAGAAATATCCGAAATCGGAAAAGATATTTGCAAGGATTGTACCTGCGATAAGAGCTGCCATACCGCAGAGGTTTATTCCTCCGTGATAACGATACTGTCCGTCTGATTTGTATAAATCCTGAACGTTAAGCCGGCGGCGTCTTATAATATAGTAATCGCATATCATTATACCGGCAATTGCGGACAAAATCGAACCGAAATATCCCAGGTACGTATAAAGCTGATTCAATATGTTCCATGGCTGAACAAGGCAGCCGATAAGTCCCGCAATAATTACCGCGAGTTTATAAGGCAGCTTCCACCGCGCGCCGGCGTTTGTAAAGCACATTGCCGGAGGAACAAGGTTTGCCGCCGTATTTGTAGACCACTGTGCAAGAATAACCATTACAAGAAGTATCACAAGCGTAACGCCGGTTGCCTGCTGCTGAATAACCTCAACCGGATTCCAGTTTCCCGTGGTCTTAAATGAAATGGCTCCGATTATTGCTATAAAAGCTTCAATTATCGGAAGTGTGGCAAACTGCGGTATCCAGTTGTTAATATTTCTTTTAAACCAATTCTTTTCTCCCATAGGAGCCTTAAGGCTTCTCGTCATATTGGGAATATCCGCCGCAAGCGCAGCCCACATACCCATATTTGCGCTCATCGTGACAAACCAATAGCTTGCGGAGGGCTGAGCGGGGTGATACCCAAGAATTGAGAAGTTCTGAAGAGCGGCAAGGTTATTTACCTTATAAAACATCCAACAGGTTATTAGTATTATGCAGGGAGCAGCAAAGGATGAAAACTTATCTATAGCTTTTATGCCGAGCATTGTATTTATAACCTGAAGAGCCGCAAAGATCACGAACCAAAGAAACCAGTTGTCAATTCCGAACAACGCCATGGTAAAATAATTTATAGCTGTAGAACCTATATACGTATTTATTCCGAACCAACAGGAGGCTATAATTCCCCTTGCCACGGACGGAAGATGGACTCCGCTTGTGCCGAAAGGCGCTCTTAAATACGTAGCAAAAGAAAGTCCGTGTTCAACGCCGATATCTCCGGTAAGACTTCCGATGAATGCAATTATAAGGTTTGCGACGAAGGTTGCCGATGCAACTCCTATAACGCCCATTTTTTCAATACCGCTTGCGCCGAAGCTGAAAACGGAAATTACTATTGCCATTCCTATCCATATGTTTGCAAATCCCAAGCCGCTCAAAGCGCGTCGTCTTGACGTGACAGGCAATACGTCATCCGAGATAAGCGTGTTTCTTTTATTTTCTTTCATTGTTACCACATCCTAAAAACAAAGCGGGCAGGGAGACATAAATTATGCATCTTTGCCCGCAGATTATTGACCTTTATGTTATTTTGACGCCCTTAAAGCTTCTGTAGCCGCAGCATCCACAGTCATCGACGCCGGGTCGATAACAACGCCGTATGATTTTTTTGCGTCCTCTATGGTTGTAAAATCGTCAAGAACATCGCCCAAAACCAATTCGGGATCTCTCTCAAAAGGATTTCCGTAACCGCCGCCGCAGGGAGTACGAATCTGAAGCACGTCGTTTACTCCGAACTCCTCATCCGAAAGCTTAGCTTGGAGCGATACCGCGTCCGCGCTGCCGGGGTTCTTTGTAAGGCTTGCGGAATGTCCGTCCGCACCGCCGAACAAGCCCTTCGGGGCTTCAATATGTCTGTCGCCCTCACAGGTAACAGTTCCCTCCTGCAAAAAGCGTGTTTCGCGGATTATTCCCAATCCGCCTCTCCACTTACCCGGAGCGACAAGTTCGGGATTAAGCTCATAACGCTCAACTCTGAGCGGATAATGCCATTCAATTTCCTCAATTGGTACGTTTCTTGTATTTGCTACAAGAGCGTCGCAGGAATCGATAGCATCCTTTCCGCAGCGTCCACCGTAAGAGCCTTCATCAACCTCAAGGTATACCCAATATTCGCCTTTGTCTTTGTTAAAGCCGTTGTAGCTTACAAAGTGAATATGCGCGCTTGTACCCGCGGATACCCTGTCGGGCATAACATCTGCCAAAGAACGCATTACGCAGTCCGCAAGCAGATTTGCCTGATTAAATCTTGAGAATGACGCTCTGGGGAAGTTCGGGTTAAAAATACAGCCTTTGGGCGCGATAACTGTTACCGGACGTCTCATACCATCGTTTTGAGGAATATACTGATGATAAATATCATCGTCAAGGAACAGAGCGTGCATAATGTAGCTTATCGACGTCATTGTCGTGCCCTCAAACGACGCGTTAAACGCAGTGTATACCTCGTCCGCGCTTCCCGTAAGGTCTATTGTAACCGTATCGCCCTTGATAGTGGTCGTTGTGCAAACCTTAAGCATTTTGTCAAGATTTATACCGTCGTTGTCAAGATAGCCCTCCGCATAGTATGTTCCGTCCGGAACCTTTGCAATTGCATTTCTGAGCATTCTCTCGGAATAATCCATCCAGTCTTCAATAGCCGAAAATACAGTTTCAATGCCGTATTTGTCAAGCAGTTCCGTAAATCTCTTTATACCGTGACGGGCGGAAGCAATCATAGCCTTTAAGTCATTCTCGTTCATTGACGGAGTACGAACGTTATCGAGAATCATTCTCCAAAGCTGGTCATTTCTCTTGCCCTCTTCATATATCTTTAACGCATAATAAATTCTTGTTTCTGCATATATATCACGCGCAAATACGTCCATACCCGGAGTATGCGAACCGTTATCGAGAAGATGCGCCTGTACGCAGGAAAAGCTTATGAGCTGACCTTTGTAAAAAATCGGGAGACATATATGCAAATCGGGAGAGTGCGAGGTTCCGTAGTAGGGATGGTTATGAATAAAAATATCACCCTCATGAATATCCTCAAGCTTCCACCTTGTAAGAATACCCTTAACATTTCCTCCGATCGAGCCTACGTGCATCGGTGTGCTTTCGCTTTCGCAAAGCTGTCTGCCGTTTATATCGACAATACCCGCGCCTATATCCTCGGATTCGCGTATGATACTCGAATATGACATTCTGTAAAGTACCATACCCATTTCCTGTGCAATCATCTTAAAGGAGCCGCCCAGAACCTGCAAGGTAACCGGATCAACTTCGACTCTCGGGATATTTAACCCTTCAATCATCTTAGCCATAAAATATCATTCCTTTCTATGCCGCTCAATCATTGATATCTATTACAATTACGCCATAATCGTTTACATTACCCACACAATCGGGTTCGATAACAATAGTCGTATCCATCTGATTGATAATAGCCGGACCGGGGATAACATCTCCCGCCTTAAATTTCGTTCTGTCGTAAACCTTTGTCGTCATATGCTTGGGCTTTCCGTCAACCTTAAACGTAACTTGTCTTTCATCAATAACGGCAGCGGATATATCGCCGTTTCCTTTTTCAATCTCAATCGGTTCAAGATTTTCTATCGCTCCCGTACCGATTACACGAATATTAACGATTTCAACCGCAACGTCGCGGAACGCACGTCCAAACTGCTTCTTATGGATTTCATGGAATGAATCCTTAAGCTTCTCTATTGTTTCATCCGTAACATCGCCGCCTATTATGGGAACTCTCATCTCATAACCCTGACCCTCGTAACGGCAGTCGGCAACTCTTTGAATAACAATATTGTCATCGGTCATATTGTCCTCTGTCAGTCTTTCGTACGCTTTCTTCTCAAGAGCCGCAAAGTCATTTGAAAGTCCCTCAAGATTTGCGTTTGTTGAAAGCTGCATTTCGGTTTTTGAAAAATCGTACATAAGATCTGTGTTTACAAGACCGACTGCACATAAAGCTCCCGGATTAAGCGGAACGATAACGTTCTTCATACCCAATTCTCTCGCTACCGAACAAGCGTGGAGCGAGCCGGCGCCGCCGCAGGCAAAGAGCGCAAATTCTCTAGGGTCAAAGCCGCGTCTTACGCTTTCCTTTTCAATCTCCTGAATCATATTGTTATTCATTACGTCAATAATACCCTGAGCTGCTTCGTAAAGATCCTGTCCGAGAGGACTGCCTACCTTATCCATAATGGCTTTTTCCGCAAGCTCCGGACGAATCGTCATTCTTCCGCCGAGAAGCTTTCTTCCAAGCCTTCCTAAAATAATGTTGGCGTCGGAAACCGTAGGCTCAGTACCGCCTCTGTCGTAGCAGGCAGGTCCGGGAACCGCGCCCGCGCTCTGCGGTCCTACGCGGAAAAATCCGCCCTCGTCAATGTACGCGATAGAACCGCCGCCCGCGCCGATTGTACCTACGTCAATCATTGGAACCATTGCGGAGTATCCGCCGACCTTTGTATCGAGCAGATGCTTCATACTTGGCTTTAAATCCGCCAGTACTGAAATATCCGCGGAGGTTCCGCCTATATCCAAAGTAATAACGTTATTTATGCCTGTAAGCTTTGTTGTCCAAATGGCGCCCAGAACACCTCCGACAGGTCCCGAAAGCAGGAGATTAACCGGTTTTTTACGCGCGGCTTTTGCCGATGCAACTCCTCCGAACGACTGCATAAGATGGACCTTTGCGGTATAACCCTGTTCTTTCAGCGTCATTTCAAGCTGTTTAATATATCTTGCAGTTGTGGGACCTATGTAAGCGTTAAGTCCTGTTGTTGTAAAGCGCTCATATTCTCTGAACTGCGGAAGTACCTCGGAGCTGACAGAAATGTATACCTCGGGATATTCTTCTTTTATTATTTCCTTAACGCGCTGCTCGTGAGCGGGGTTAAGGAATGAAAACAGAAAGCACACGGCAATCGCCTCTACCTTTTCTGCTTTCATCTTTCTTACCGCAGCTCTGACCTCATCCTCGTTGAGAGGTATAAGCTCGGCTCCGTCCGGCGCGGTAACGCGCTCCGAAACTGCGTATCTGTCACGTCTTTGGCAAACTGGATATTTCTGCCACGGAATATCTTCAACAATCGAAAAGTTAGTTGGTCTTTTATGGCGGGCGATGTGAATAATATCTCTGTATCCCTTTGTAGTGATCATACCCGCTCTTGCGCCTTTGTGCTCAAGAACCATATTTGTTGCAATTGTTGTTCCATGGAAGATCTCCTGTATCTCGTTATGCTTTATATTAAGCTTATCGCAGATGGCATTTATTCCCTCCATCATACCTATTGACGGATCATGCGGAGTAGTCGAGGTTTTATATACCTCAATTTTTCCGTCGTCGTCTACGTATATAAAGTCCGTAAACGTACCGCCTACATCGACACCTATTCTTTTCATGGTGTACCACTCCTTTCAAAATAAAAGATATCAGAATCAAGGAATAAAAAAGCAGACTGCGGGAATTGTTTCCGTTACAAACCCCGTTGTCTGCTTCATATATTCAAATGTCTGTGTTTAATAATCAATCAAAGCGTCTTTCGTGCTTTGTGTATACTGATGGGTCGATACCCTCCAGGTATTTTACAACCTCGTCAACCGGAACGACATCCGCAAACTTAGCGTCCATATCGAAAAGGTTCCATTCAACAACGCCGGGAACTCTGTCGCCGACCGTACCCTCGGGAACGATTGTCTTGAATCCGTAGCCGGTTGAATCCATAACCGTATGTCTTACGCATGCACAAGCTGTAGCGCCCATTACTATAAGAGTATCAACACCGAGATATGTAAGAGTCTGCGCAAGATATGTTCCGAAAAAGTTGGAAGCAAATTTCTTGTGAATTACCGGCTCCTCCGGGCGGGGTTTCAGCTTCGGGTCGATTTCCATCCAGTCGCTGTTTATATCAAGTGTTGAAAGAGGAATTTTTTCGTCCCATCTGCCGAGATCCATCTGGTCGTTTCCAAGGAAGCCCGTTGTTGTATGGAAAATAGGAACGCCGGATTTTCTTGCAGCCTCCAAAACCTTTAACGCTTCCGCGCAAACCTCCTCCGAGTGGTCGCAGGTGAAAGGATGACCCTCGCTCATCCAAGCCTTAGCCATATCCACCGTAGTGATAGCCGGCGCTTTGCCGTAACCCATCTTTCGCATGAAGCCGCGTTCTTTGTATATCTTCTTAGCCTCGGCAAACGCCTTTTTTAAAAGCTCCTCGTCAAACTCATAGTTATCAACGAATTTAAAATCTTTATTCTCTGCCATAGTTATCAATTCCTTTCTGACATTCAAAATTGTTTCGATACAGTCAAATACTTTTTATCCGGATTTCTTATTCCCTGTAACTTGACATTATTATAAAACAACTCGTTTAATTTTGCAATACCTTTTCCGCTTTTGTCAAACCGTTATCAATGACAAAAAATTGACGTGCAGTCTTTTTCCGCGGCAGCAGTGACTTATATTGCTACAAATCCATCCCGTTTCCGACTGTATTTTATGTTAACTATTACTACTGGAAAATTCGTATATTATATGATATAATTTATATATAAAATTATATCAGGTGATGCATATGAAAAATAATTCTTTTTCCGTTTTCGGACGAGTGATGAATTTGTTGAATGTATCAACATCTGCAATGGCGCAGTCCCTGCATGTAGACGCAAGTCTTATCAGCAAATGGCGGACAGGAGCCAGAAGCCTGACAAAAAATTCCCCGTATTTTGATGACGCTGCAAGGACACTCGACGAAAACTACAGCGGCGATTCACATTCCCTCGCTATACTTCTGCATGATTTCATCCCAAATGAAGAATACGACGCTTCCTCCGATACGCTTACGCTTATAACGCAGGCTCTTTCGTCAAGCGAAGATGTTTTTCCGCAGGAGTATGATATGATATTCGGAAGCGAAAAGACCTCTCATATGCTTTGCTTCGGCGGAAGCGGAGGCAGGCAAGAGGGTGTAAAGCGCGCTCTGACCTATGCGGAGGGACTGGACTCGGGCAGGGAAATCATAATTATAGATTCGGAAGAATTTTATTGGCTGCTTGAGGACGACGGCTTTTTGATCCGCTTTGAGGATCGCATATACCGTCTGCTTGAAATGGGCTTCCATGCAAAATTTATACTTCATTATTCTCCGTCGGCGGAGAATTTCAGAAGATTTTTTGAAAAAATCAGCCCTGTGCTCTTTCATCGAAACGCAGAATGGTATTATTCGGCATATTATGACGAATCGGTTATGAATGTTTCTATGCTTGCTGTAAATCATTCGGTTATGGTTCTGGGGATCGCGGTAAACGGATTCGATTCCACTACAATGATTTTTACGGATAAACCTGCAATAGAGCTGCACTACAGACTTATAAACAATATTATAGAAAGATGTACTCCGATTTTCTGCGATTTTAAGCCGGACGAGCTTTTATCTATTGTGGGGAATGCCGCCGCTTTCAGAAAAAGCTCGATTCTGTATTCTTTTCTGCCCGTACCGGCATTTATTGCCATACGTCCCTCGCTCCTAAGACCCATACTTGAGGATAACGAGGTTGACGATGAAACCGCGGAAAAGGTTATGAAGCTTAATCATGATTTCAGACTAGTGGTTAAAAGCTATAATCCAAATCTGGGGAACAGCCGAGATACATTTATACAGATATTTCAGCTTGAAAAATTCACCAAAAGAGTAAAGCAAGGCTCCTTTATAAGCCGCAGTCTTACAAACGTATGCGGAAAAGACATTGTAATAACTTCTCAGAGGCACGCTCTTGCCCTGCGTCATCTTGTGGATACGCTGCTTGTAAACGACAATGTCAGGATCGTAATGGCGTCGGAAAAGGACTACAGATATATGCCCCAGATAAACTGTTGGGTAAAGGAAAACGGCTTCGTTCTTCAAATGGATACAAAGGGCTTTCGCGCCTGCGATGAAAGCATAGCGGTAAGCGCTGCGGCGATTGCGCTTGCTCACTGTGTTCACCGGGTGCCGCCGGAACGCAAGGAAAGGAATTCGATAATAGAATTTTTGTCCGAGCTTGCGGAGGAACTGGAAAAAAGCGAAACATGAGCTTTTTAAAGCATTCAAAAATATACTGAGATTTACTCTATATCGTATCCCATGCAAGAATAATTTGCATGGGATACGATAATATAGGCAATAAGCATAAATACGTTCTTTATACTTATCGAATACCAAGGAATATCCCTCTTTAAGCTTCTAAAACTCAGCACAGCATACACTACCTATTCCTGCGGCACGACAGGTGTGATTTTTGTTGATTATCTTAAAAATGTACTTATCCCCACTCCTAAACAAGGTGATATTGTCATTATGGAACATTCTGACAATACTCCGATTATACGCAATTGTTCATCCAAAAGCTCAAAAAGGCTGAAAAATCCTTTTTTAAATGTATCCTCATTTAATAGCTGGATAAAAGAAGTTGTGAAAAAATACAAAAGCAATATCCTGATTTTCCTGAAATAACAAGCCGCTGTTTCCGACATACCTTCGTAAGCCGGGTAATAAAATATGGTATGCCGTTAATCTATCTGCAAAGAATAGGTGGTTGGAGTTCAATGGATATGATTACCAAAGTATATTCCTATATTGAGTTTGAGCAGCTATATGAGGCTATGAATCAGACCCATGAGCGAAGGAACAACATAATATCTGTTAGGGGGAAATTAGGGTACAGACGAGAAAATGAAACAGATAAATAGTAAAAAAGTCGATAAAAGCGGACAAAATAGAAAAAAAGTAAAAAATGTTAACAAAAACAACCAAAAAAATATAAATTAAGTAAAATTTTGCTCATTTCCTCTTGATTATTTCCGTTGAATATGAGATAATATAGAATGGAATATACCAGAAGGAGTAAGCCTATGAGGAAAGCCGATACAACAATTGAATATGTAGAGCCATTTTCGCCGGCTGCGCAGGCAGGTCTTCTTGCGGGTGATAATATACTTAAAATCAATGGCTGCGATTTTCATGATATTCTTGAATACCGCTATCTCACAGCGGAATATGAGGTAGAAATGGAAATCAGAAAAATAAACGGTGAGGTTGAAAAGGTTGTTATAACAAACGATTATGAGGATTTGGGAATTGAATTCAAGGAGGGACTTATTGACGAGGCACAGTCCTGTCATAATAAGTGTATCTTCTGTTTTATTGACCAGCTTCCAAAAGGAATGCGTGAAACCGTCTATTTTAAAGATGATGATACCCGCCTGTCCTTTTTGCAGGGGAATTATGTCACATTGACAAATATGTCCGATGAGGAGATTGACAGATTAATTAAGATGCGTGTTTCTCCTATTAATGTTAGTGTACACGCAACAGATCCCGAACTGCGCTGCAAAATGCTTAATAACCGTTTTGCCGGAAAATGCTATAGTATATTGAAGAAATTTTCTGAAAACGGTATAATGATGAATTGCCAAATAGTACTCTGCCCCGGAATTAATGACGGAAAACAGCTTGACCGTACCATTAAAGATCTGGAGGCACTGTATCCGTATGTAAACAGCGTTTCGGCTGTACCTGTGGGACTGACACGCTACAGAGAGGGGCTGTACAAGCTTAAGCCGTATACAAAGGAAACGGCTGCGCAGGTTATAGAGCAGGTAAGCGAGCATCAGAAAAGACTGATAAAGAAAATAGGCACCCGTCTTATATACCTTTCGGATGAGTTCTATATTAAAGCCGGACTGCCGCTGCCGGAGCCGGAAAGCTATGAGGGTTTTCCTCAGCTCGAAAACGGCGTCGGACTGGTTGCCAGCCTTAAAGAGGAATTTGACGAGGCAATAAAGCTTGTAAAGAGAAAGGAATATTCAAGAAAATCTGTCATTATGGCAACAGGAGAAATTGTCGGAGATTTTATATCTGAGCTTGGAGCTATGGTGCAGGACGCGTCCGGTATAGAGGTCAGGGTATATCCGATAAAAAACAATTTTTTCGGAGGCGAGGTAAATGTTTCGGGGCTGGTAACCGGCGGAGATATTATAGAGCAGCTCAAGAATGTTCCGAAGGCAGACGCGCTTCTGATACCGCAGACAATGCTTCGGGATGATGATGAAATATTCCTTGATGACACAACCGTTGCTCAGGTTGAGGATGCATTGGGTATGCCGTTGATTCCGGTATTGAATGACGGATATGAATTTATAGAAAAAATAATAGGCGAAGAGCTTGAATTTTAACACGAAAAATAAGCGGCGCATACCGCTCTATTTAGGAACTCGAAGTATAAGCATACGGCTTCGTTTCTTAAAAGGGCAATCTGCTTGTTTATTTTTCGCGTGAATAAGCCGTTTTAGTGCGGCAGATTGGAGGAAGAATGAAACCGACAGTAGCAATAGTAGGAAGACCGAATGTGGGAAAATCCACATTATTTAATAAAATTACAGGACAGCGCATAAGCATAGTAGAGGATACACCGGGTGTAACACGTGACAGAATTTATGCGGACGCGTCATGGCTGGATAAGCATTTTACGTTAATAGATACGGGTGGTATTGAGCCGGCTGCAAAGGATGAAATCTTAAGTCAGATGCGCCGTCAGGCTCAGCTTGCAATTGAAATGGCGGATGTTGTAATACTTATGACAAATGTCCGTGACGGTGTTACCGCAAATGACCAGGATGTGGCAAATATGCTGTTAAAGGCTAACAAAAAGATAGTTCTTGCGGTAAATAAGGTTGATAATGTGGGTGACCCTCCGTTTGAATTTTATGAGTTTTACAATTTGGGCTTAGGCGACCCGATAGCAATCTCGTCAACACATGGTTTGGGCGTCGGTGATTTATTGGACGAAGTAACTCACAAATTCCCGGAGGAGTCAGATACCTCCGAGGAGGATGACGAAATCAAGGTTGCTGTAATCGGAAAGCCTAATGCGGGAAAATCCTCGCTTATTAATAAGATTCTCGGTGAAGAACGCGTTATTGTTTCGAATGTAGCCGGAACAACAAGAGATGCTATCGACTCGCATTACGAAAAGGACGGGGAGCGTTTCCTTTTCATAGATACTGCCGGAATGAGAAAGCGCGGCAGAATTGATGAAAATATAGAGCATTACAGCGTTGTACGTTCATTGGCTGCGGTTGACCGTTCGGATGTTTGTGTAATTATGATTGACGCGTCAGAGGGTATTACGGAGCAGGATACAAAGATTGCCGGTTATGCACATGAGCAGGGCAGAGCTTGTATTATAGCTGTAAATAAATGGGATTTGGTTGTCAAGGATACAAAGACAATGAAGAATTTCACTGACAGAGTGCGTGAGGAATTTGCCTTTATGTCATATGCTGAGATTGTATTTATCAGCGCAAAGACCGGCTCAAGAGTTAATAAGCTTATGGAAATGATAAAATCCGTAAATGAGCAGCATAAGAGAAGAATTACAACAGGTATGCTCAACGATGTAATAAATGAGGCAACCGCAAAACAGCAGCCTCCGTCGGACAAGGGAAGAAGATTGCGTATTTACTATGCAACCCAGGCATCGACAGCACCTCCGACATTTATAATCTTCTGCAATAACAAGGAGATATTCCATTACTCATATCTTAGATTTATAGAAAATCAGATAAGAGATAATTTTGGCTTTAAGGGTACGCCTATTAATTTCATTATAAGAGAAAAGGGCGAGAAAAAATAAATAAAGGAAGCTTCTTTTTAGAGTAAGCTTAAATTCGGAGGTTGTTATGGATAAAACAATTATGATATTAGCCGTGATGGCGGGAGTAATTTCCTACCTTATCGGCTCAGTTAATTTTTCAATTATGCTTTCAAGGGCTGTAGGGGGCAAGGATATACGCAGCAGCGGCTCCGGTAATGCGGGCGCTACAAATATGATGCGAACCTATGGCAAAAAGATGGGTGTAATAACGTTGCTGCTTGATGTGGCAAAGGGTATAATTGCGATACTTATCGTAAATCTTATTGTAAAATATTATAATGATACATCGCTGAATGATGCGTTTCTTGCGGAACTGGATCGTGCGTCGCTTCCGTATATTGCGGGATTGTGCGTAGTTCTGGGACATAATTTCCCGCTTTATTTCGGCTTCAAGGGCGGCAAGGGTGTTGCAACGTCCTTGGGCGTTGTTCTGATGCTTGATTGGAAGCTTGGTCTTATAATCGCAGTATGCGCGGTTGCGGTTATGGCAATAACGAGATATGTATCCTTCGGCTCAATCCTCGGCGGAGCGGCTTTTATCGTAGGAGAAGCAATAAGAATGGTTGTGGCTCAGGACTTTATTCCGGTTAAGCTTGTATGCTGTGTTCTTATCGGCGGTATGCTGATAGTACGTCATCATGCGAATATAAAAAGACTTTTAAACGGAACGGAAAACAAGCTTGGAGCAAAGAAAAATTAAGGAGGTTACGGTGATGAATATTTCTGTTATAGGCAGCGGCAGCTGGGGAACAGCGGTAGCTGTAATGCTCGCGAAAAAGGGCTGTGATGTGAAGCTTTGGTCATGGATTCAGGAGGAAACGGACAGATTGAACCGTGACCGTGAAAATAAGGAATTTCTTCCGGGAATAGCTTTTCCAGATAATATATACTGTACGCATGACATTAAGGAATGCTGTGACGGCGCGGATTTAATCATAACTGCTGCGCCTTCTCCGGCAACGCGCACAACGGCAAAAACTCTTTCGGAGTATGTTTTGCCCGGACAGAAGATTGTCAATATCTCAAAGGGACTTGAGAACGGCAGCCTTAAACGCTTATCAGAGGTATATAAGGAGGAAATACCCCAAGCTGATATTTCGGTGATGAGCGGACCGTCGCATGCGGAGGAGGTTTCAAAGGGACTTCCTACAACGAATGTGGTTGCGTCGGACAATAATGAAACAGCAAAATTTATTCAGGATATACTCATGGGCGAAAGCTTCAGAATCTATACCTCAACAGATATTATCGGAGTGGAGCTCGGCGGAGCATTAAAGAATGTAATCGCACTCTGTGCAGGTATTTCAGACGGGCTTGGCTACGGTGATAATACAAAGGCCGCGTTAATGACAAGAGGGCTTGCCGAGATTGCAAGGCTCGGTGAAGCAATGGGCGCAAAGCCGACTACGTTCATGGGTTTAAGCGGCGTCGGAGATTTGATTGTCACTTGTACAAGCATGCATTCAAGAAACCGTCGTGCTGGTATACTCCTGGGAGAGGGGTATTCTCTTGATGAAACGTTAAAAAAGGTGCATATGGTTGTAGAGGGAGTGAACACTGCTTCTGCTGCATATGAGCTTGCGCATAGGTATAATGTTGAAATGCCGATTGTTGAGCAGGCGTACGGGATTCTTTACGGAGGAAAGAATCCGCGCGGCGCAGTGCTTGACTTAATGACAAGAGAAAAAAAGGGAGAATAATGCGCAATGAATATTGTAATTATCGGCGGCGGTAAGGTTGGAAGAAAACTGGTTGAAGATTTCGCAAAGGAAGGACACAGCGTAATTTTAATTGATACCCGAGATGAAATCATCGAAAGAATACAGAATGATTATGACGTTATGGGCGTATCGGGCAGCGGAACAGATATAGATATTCTGGACGAGGCGGGAATAAAAAACTGTGACCTTGCCGTGTGCGTAACGGATAAGGATGAAATCAATGCCCTTTGTGCGATTGTTGCAAAGAAACGCGGCGCAAAAAACTGCGTCGCAAGAATAAGAAACCGTCAGTATTTCCGTCAGCTTGGCTTTATGCGCGATGAGCTTGGGATTAATCTTATCATAAACCCCGAATTTTATGCTGCTAATGAAATTTCAAGAATACTGAGATTTCCGGCGGCAATAAAGACTGAAACCTTTGCAAAGGGGAGAATAGAGCTTGCAGAATTGAAGCTTCCGGAAAGCCTGGAGGACAAGCCGATATTTGAGATTTATAAAAAATATAAGGTAAGGCTTTTAATATGTGCCGTAGCGCGCGGAGATAAGGTTATTATACCGAACGGTAATTTTGTGCTGATGCGCGGCGATAAAATTCATATTACAGGCTCACACGCTGATATAGCAAAATTTCTGAAGCTGGCGGGAATTGATAACCTGAGATTGAAAACTGTTATGATAATAGGCGGCGGAAGAATATCAAATTACCTGGCAACTCAGCTTATTGAAAGCGGTATGAAGGTAAAGATAATAGAAAGTAATCATGACCGCTGCATGGAGCTTGCCGAATATATTCCAAAGGCGAAGATCATCTGCGGTGACGGTACGGATCAGTATTTGCTGGACGAGGAAGGCATTGATACGGTAGACGCATTTGTGTCGCTGACCGGAATTGATGAGGAAAATATAGTAATATCAATGTATGCCAGAATGAAAAAGGTTGATAAGGTTGTTACAAAAATCAACAGAATTTCTTTTGCGCAGATGCTTGATACAACAGGAATTGACAGCATTGTAACTCCAAAGGATATAACAGCTAATATAATAGTAGGCTATGCGCGTGCTATGAATGAGGCCGACAGCGACCCGGAGGTTGTATCCTTGTACAGAATAATAAAAAACAAGGCGGAAGCAGTGGAGTTTAAGGTGACGAGAAATTCTGGGGTAACAAACAGGGCGCTTAAGGATTTGAAGTTAAAGAAAAATATTCTTGTTGCCGCGATAGTAAAAAAGGGCGGCGGCAGAAGCGGAGTGCCGGACGGTAATTCAATGATAGAAGTAGGAGATACTGTTGTAATTGTCACTACAGAAAAACTTAAGCGTCTGACAGATATTCTTGCATAGGAGGATTGTATGAATTTTCGTAAGGTTCTGGCTCTGACCGGAAGAATGCTTATCGCAAACGGAATGCTTATGATTGCGCCGCTGTGCGTGTCGATAATATATAAGGACGGACAGATACTTCCGTTTGTATATTCCATATTGATTTCATTCGCGCTCGGAGCCTGCGGATATGCTGCAAAGCCTAAAAACAGTGAGATATATGCGCGCGAGGGCATGATAATAGTCGCACTGACATGGGTTTTGTTTTCAGTGGTAGGCGGATTGCCTTTTTGGTTTTCAAAACAAATTCCAAGTCTGGTAGACTGTATATTTGAAACGGCGTCCGGTTTCACTACAACGGGTTCGACAATTCTTACCGATGTAGAAGCTATGAGTAAAAGTTTGCTGTTCTGGCGTTCCTTCACTCATTGGATAGGCGGCATGGGAGTGCTGGTATTTGTAACGGCGATAATATCGGACAAAAATTCGAGAACAACTCACGTTATGCGTGCGGAGATGCCCGGTCCGAAAATAGGAAAGCTTGCGGCAAAGTGGCAGTTTTCTATAAGAATACTTTATGCGATTTATATTACGCTGACAATAATAGAAATTTTGCTCTTGTTATTAGGCGGTATGAATATATATGACAGTCTGGTACATACCTTTGGCACAGCCGGAACCGGCGGATTTGGTATAAAAAATACATCAATAGGGTACTATGACAGTGCATATATTGACTACGTAATAGGCATATTTATGCTGCTGTTCGGTGTGAATTTCAATATATACTATCTGATACTTGTAAAGCAGTTCTTTCATGTAAAGAATAACAGCGAATTAAAGCTTTACCTTTCAATCGTTGCGGGAGCATCGATTCTTATTATGATGAATATAACTTATATTTACGGCTCGCCTTTAAAGGCATTTCGTTATTCTTTCTTTCAGGTATCATCAATTATTACGACCACCGGCTATGCGACGACAGATTTTTGCAAATGGCCTATGTTCAGCCAGATGATTTTGCTTGCGCTTATGTTTGTGGGAGGATGTGCCGGTTCAACCGGAGGCGGCTTAAAGGTGATAAGAATCAGTATAATGCTAAAATGCACATTAAATGAAGTAAAGAGGGCGGTAAGTCCGAGAAGCGTGCTTACCGTTAAGAATGACGGAAAACCGCTTGAGTCTCAGGTGGTTCAGGGTGTATCAATGTATCTGGTAGTATATGCGGTTATAATGGTTGTTTCAGTGTTAATTGTTGCGCTTGATAATTTTGATATGGCAACCACCATAACTTCTGTAATAACTACGCTGAACAATATAGGACCCGGATTGGCGTCTGTTGGTCCTGCCGGGAATTTTTCGGAATTTTCTGTACTATCAAAGCTTGTGCTGACATTTGATATGCTTGCAGGACGTCTTGAGCTGTTTCCGATGCTTGTTTTGTTTACACCGTTGGCATGGAAAAAGATATGATATATCGGGAGGACACAGACAATAATGAAAACTGCATTGAAATTTAGGATCCGTAAACAGCAAATTAATGCTCCGCGACTGATAGTTTTGAGCTTTGCGGCGGTTATTCTTGTCGGAACGTTTCTGTTAATGTGTCCGTTTTCCAGCAGCAGCGGTCAGATAACGCCGTTTCTCAGCGCGCTTTTTACAGCAACATCGGCGACCTGTGTCACGGGTCTTACGGTTGAGGAAACAGGAACTTATTTCAGTTTTGCGGGTCAGTTCATTATATTGCTTCTTATTCAAATTGGCGGATTGGGATTTATGACTATACTTTCAATAACTGTTACAAGAATGCGCAGGAAAATGAGTATGCGTAACAGGATAATATTGTCACAGTCACTGAGTCTTGATTCGGCAGATGATATAAGGGAGGCTGCGCAGAATTTGATAAAGTTTGTTGCATTTATAGAGGGAATCGGTGCAGTTATTTTATTGATAAGGTTCTTGCCGCTGTATGGGGTAAAAGGCATATGGTATGCTGTTTTCCATTCGGTAAGTGCGTTTTGTAATGCAGGCTTTGATATATTAGGCAGCGGTGACAGTATTATGCAGTTAAATAATGATTTGACGGTTATGCTGACGCTGGCTTTTCTGATTATTTTCGGCGGAATAGGTTTTTTGGTTTTTGAAGATATATACAGAAAAAGGCTGTTTAATAGACTGTCGGTATATTCAAGGCTTGTTCTTACGGTGACTGCGGTTCTTATAACTGCGGGTACAGTAATATTTTTTGTTATGGAATATGGTAATGATGCAACAATGGCAGATATGCCGATGTGGCAGAAGGGTGTAAATTCTTTTTTTCAGTCTGTAACATGCAGAACTGCCGGTTTTGACAGCATAGGTCAGTCTGCTATGAAAGATGAAAGCAAGCTGGTGAGTGTGCTGCTGATGATGGTCGGAGGAGCTTCCGGATCTACGGCCGGAGGTATAAAGGTTGCTACAATAGGAGTTATCGTGCTTGCGGTTGTCAGTGCGCTCAGGTCGAGAGAACAGATTGTGCTTTGGGGAAGGAGTATACCTCAGAGAGCTGTAAATAATGCAATGCTGCTGCTTGCGATATGGTTTATGCTTGTAATGTCCGCCTCGGTTTATGTAAGCTTCAGTACATCGGCAGAATTGATTGACGCTTTATTTGAGGTTTGTTCGGCATATGCAACGGTAGGTTTGAGCGTGGGCGTAACCGCGGATGCGAATGTGGGGGTTAGAGTACTTTTAATACTATATATGTTTTTCGGCAGAGTCGGAATAACAACCATAAGTCTTATGTTTATCACCCGCGGCAGCATAAAGGATAAAATACGCTATCCTGAGGGACGTATAATAATAGGATAATATGGGAGGATGATAGTAAATGAAGTCATTTGCAATAATAGGACTCGGTCGCTTTGGACGGTCGCTTGCCATGCGTCTGTTTGAGATGGGGTATGAGGTTCTTGCAATAGACAAGGATGAGGATAAGGTATATGAAATATCTGAACAAGTAACACAGGCAGTATGCGCAGATTTAATGGAGGCAGGAGTTATAAGAGAGCTTGCTTTGGAAGAGTATGACACTGCGGTCGTTGCAATAGGTAATGAACTTGCCGCAAGCATACTTGTTACTATGCAGCTTAAGGAAATTGGTATAAAATATGTTTTGGCTAAAGCAATGGATGAGAACCATAAAAAAGTGCTGACAAAGGTAGGAGCGGACAGAGTTATAATTCCGGAAAATGATGCCGGGCTCCGGGTAGCGGCGCAGCTTGTGCAGCAGAATGTATTTGACGTTATAGATATTTCAGATGAGTATTCAATAGCGGATATAGCTGTTCCGTCGCAATGGTACGGAAAAACGCTTACAGAGCTGGATATACGCAGAAAGTACAGTGTAAATGTAATAGCTCTGAAGGATAAGGAAACGGGAATGATAACAACAATTGCACCGAAGCCCGACTGCCCTTTGTCTGAAAATGAAGCGATGGTTGTAATAGGGGAAAATGATAATCTGCGTGTGCTTTACCGATTGAAATAAAATAAAAAAAAGACTTGATTTTTTGGGCGAAATGTAGTATAATAATATTCGGAATATGAAATTACTATTCCATAATCAATCATCATAGGGGCTGTTCCTAACCAAAACAGCCCCGTTTCCTTTTTTAAAAGAAAGATGAAATCTGACAAAATTAATAAAACTGATAACTATTACTGGATTAAATCATGAACCCTCCGTTTGACGAGGGTCATGATTTTACCCTGCTTTCATCCTCTCGAAAAGCCATATCCAATACCAAATGTGATTTGTTTTCAATGCTCCAATGCCTTCTAAAACTCCCATTAAAGCTAATTTTTCATCGAAATCACCGTTTTTATTTTATAATATCATAAAACATGTATAAGTGTTTGCCAAAGTAAATTCAAGTCTTAAATTTGTCAGACTAAGTTCTA
>JAUNPN010000156.1 GCA_030536655.1 bacterium
CACCACCATCACAGCGAAAGCTCGTCCGGACATCATCATCACAGTGAAGGCTCACACCGCCGTCACAGCAGCTACTATCCATACGGTGGTTCCGACCGCCATAATACAAGGTCAAAATATAAAAAGGTAAAAAAAATGAATAAAAGAAAAAGCTCTCACTCATCGCACCGCAGCCGTGAAAAAGGCTATAAAAGAAAAGTTAACCGCCGTCTTATACTTGCTGTGGTTCTCTCTGCATTCGTATTCCTTTCAATTGCGGGATACGCTGCATATAAAATAATTATTGTTCCAAGATTAGTCGAGCCCGCGCTTGAAAAAGCAGCCGAGGTAATGCTTGACGATAAATACACCTCAGCAATAACAAAAGAGATCCGCCGCTTATACGAAGCGGGACAGGTATCCGGTCCGGAAATTGAGAAATATCTTACAGAGCATGACGAAAACGTTTCGAATTATATTCCGGATGCGGTTTATAAGGGAACGTCCGATACCCCAACGGCTGCCGCTCCGGCTGAAAAGGAGTCATCAGCTCCGAAAGCCGAAAAAAAGAGTACATCAAAATCTTCTCTCGGCATAAGCTCAGTTAATGTACGTGAAGATGATGAAGATCACAGCAGCGCTGACAATACTGACAGTTCATCTTACGATATTTCAGCCTCAAACGAATACTCGCTTGATTCTTCATCCTCCGGCAGTGAAAAGAAAACACAAACTTCAAAGGATCTCTATGCAAAAGCTAAGGAAGTTATGACGGCAAGCGATTTTTCAACAGCCGTTTCAATCGGTTCAAAGATTGACGTCAGCAAAGCAAAATCGCTTATGAATGACCAGAATGCTCTTATGAGTTACATTCAGAGTACTCTTACCCCTGACGAATACTCAACTGCGATTTCGCTTTACGCTAAATATTCAAATGCGATACTGGAGTAAGAAAAATGACTGAGAAAGAAAGAATACCGCTTTTACTGGAGCTTATGGACAAGGCTTATCCTGAGGTTAAATGCTCACTCAACTATTCAAATCCGCTTGAAATGCTGATTGCAACTCAGCTTAGCGCGCAATGCACCGATGCGAGAGTAAATATTGTCACCGAAAAGCTTTTTGAGCGTTATAAAACCGTATATGATTATGCGGAAGCGGATATTGAAGAATTACAGGAATATATCCGCTCCGCAGGATTCTATAAAAATAAATCAAAAAACATTATCAGCTGCTGCAAGCGGCTCATAGACGTATACGGCGGCGAGGTGCCGGATACAATGGAGGATCTCACATCTCTTGCCGGAACCGGCAGAAAAACTGCCAATCTTGTATTGGGAGATATATTCGGCAAGCCTGCCGTTGTTGTTGACACGCACTGTATAAGACTTTCAAACAGGATAGGACTTGTTAAAGACAAGGATCCCGTAAAAATCGAAATGAAATTAAAAAAGCTAATCCCGCCCGAAAGACAGCTTCGGCTGTGCCACCAGTTTGTATACCACGGCAGAGCCTGCTGTACTGCGCGCAAGCCAAACTGCGAAGGCTGTCCGATTGCCGCTGCCTGCAAAAGGGTCGGGGTTGAATGAAAGGAAGATGCAATTTTGCCTATTAAAATACCTGATAAGCTGCCTGCAACAAAGCAGCTGCGCAATGAGAATATATTTGTCATGAGTGAAACAAAGGCTATGCATCAGGATATACGCCCGCTGAAAATTGTTATTGTAAATCTTATGCCTACGAAAATCACCACCGAAACGCAGATTCTGCGGCTGCTTTCCAATTCACCGCTTCAGGTTGAAATTGATTTTTTGCAGATGAAAAGCCATGATTCAAAAAATACATCGATGGAGCATCTCAAAACATTCTATAAAACCTTTGATGAAATCAGATATTCAAGATATGACGGAATGATTATTACGGGTGCACCGGTGGAAAACATGGAATTTGAAGCCGTGGATTATTGGAACGAGCTTGTTGAGATAATGGAATGGTCAAAAACTCACGTTACCTCTACACTGCATATCTGCTGGGCTGCGCTTGCCGGACTTTACTATCATTACGGAGTGCCGAAGCATCCGCTGCCTGAGAAATGCTCCGGCGTTTACCGCCACAAGGTACGGAGAAAAACAGCAAAGCTTGTACGCGGATTTGATAATATTTTCTATGCACCGCATTCGCGCAACAGCGAGGTACGGCGTGAAGATATTGAAAAAGTACCGGAGCTTGAAATTCTTGCAGATTCAAAGGAAGCCGGAATCTATATCGTAACCACAAAGGGCGGACGAAGAATTTTCGTAACCGGTCACAGTGAATATGATGCGACAACTCTGCGTGATGAATATTTCAGAGATTTAGACAGAGGACTTAATCCTAAAATCCCCTGCAACTATTTCCCGAAAAATGACCCTTCAAAGCGTCCTATCGTAAGATGGCGGTCACACGCAAACCTGCTGTTTTCAAACTGGCTGAATTATTTTGTTTACCAGATTACTCCTTATGATATTGAAAGCATCAAATAAAAGTATACCGCCCCAGGTCTGCTGTCCGGGGCGGTATGCTTTTATGTACTATCTTTTGAAGCTTAGTCTGTGATATTTCATATACATTCTGCTTACAGATACCGGCTTTATTGCTGCAATAGAATCTTTATTCAACGGTTCCTCCGTTGACTGAGACGTATCTGTTACCTCAGACACCTCTGTTTCCTGCGGAGCTTTGTCCGGTGCTTCAGGTTCCGAAGTCCTTGAGTCAATATCCGTTTCATCCGTCGGCGTCACTGTAGGCTCATTCGTTTCCTCAGGCAAAGGTTCTTTTGTTACCGACGGGGTGTTATGCGGCTCCGGCTCCTTTGTCGCTGACGGGGTGTTATGCGGCTCCGGCTCCTTCGTTTCTGATGGGATGTTTGTTTTATCCGGCTGAACTGTAGGAGTGCTTTCTATTAAAGGCTCATCCGTTGGCTCATAATCCGGTGTATTGGTTCCGTTCCAATCACCTCCGCCCGGTTTCTTTGTCGGATGCGGTGTTACCACGTCAGGAGGAAGCGGCTCCGGCTGCGCAGTAGGTGATACCGTTTCCTGCGGCATATCCGTTTCTGTTGGCTGTACCGTAGGTGATACTGACGGTTCCTCAGTCGGATTCGGTTTTATACCGGAACTTCCTCCGCCGCGGCGTATTACCGGAGGAAGCTTGCCGTCAAGAGTTATCGTTCTCTCCTTAGGATTATATACAAAGCTTACCTGTCTGTCCCTCGAGGTTATCATCATATAACCGTCTGAGCTTGACAATATATATCTATCCGAAAAGCTCATCTTTGCAGCGGCGCGGTACTTTTCACATATTTCCGCGTCAACCGCCCTCCCCGGCAAAAGCTCCATAACCTTAGTATTAACAAGACTGTCCCATACGTTTGAAAAGCTTTCTGCGCTTATTTCGGTATCAGTCACCATAAGCCAGCTTTTCACTGCGTTATAATAGCTTGTCATAAGCTCAGCCTCCGACTCCTTAAGCTGTTTCACTCTGCCGTCATAACTTTTGCTGCTTACCGTGACTGTCTTTGTTTCATGCTCATACCCGACCTCTGAGCCGAAGCTTTCACTTACAAATCTTATCGGCACAAGAGTTTTATCATTCCGTATAACCGCCGCTTCCGCCATTTTAACCGTGCTTCCGTTTACAACAGCCTCATCACTGTCTATTTTTAGCTGCATTGTAAGTCCGTCGTCGCTTATTCCCACTTCCCTTGTTTCGGGATGCCATTTTACCGTGCATCCAAGTGTTTCAGAAACGGTTCTTATTTCCACCATCGTATTTCCTTTATCCGAAAGATATGAATAAGAGTATATTTCCGAGCCGTTAAGCTTTGCGTTAAAACTGCCTATCTCAAAAATCAGCTCTATATCATTCGCATATACCGTTGTGACTGCCGTCACCAATGCCAGAAATACAGCCGTTAATTTCTTTTTCAATTATTCAGTCACCTCAATTCTATTTTTACCCACAAAACCGCATACAGATGATGTACGCACAAAATAAAATCCGTTTTCCTCATACAGAACTTCGATCCGGTCACCCGCTTTTAGGCTTCCCCTTACGGTAACATCAGTAATTCCGCTTCTCAGCGCTTCCTCGGACGCTCTGCAATAAAGCGTACAGTCGCCCAATACTCTGCCTTGTCTGTTAATATTATAATAGCGCTCCGCGCTCATAACCTCTCCTTTAACTCTCACCGCTGCGCGGTGAATGTAAAATATTCTGAACGCCCCGCTGTAATAATACGGTACATTTGCAAGATAGTAATCACCATCCGTACACAGAACCTCAAGTTCTGTTCCCGTCCACATAAGTGTCGAAAAATCCGAAACTCCCGGCACAAAATACGCAGCGGAATTAAGCGTCACTCTGCCGTTCAGCCGCTCAGCCATATAGTATCTCGGAGTACCGTAGCCAAGTATATTTTCACGCCTTATTTCACGCGCCGTAGTGTAGCCGAAGTATCCGCCGCAGTTTCCTTCAACGGTATAAACAGTTTCACAATCATCGCTTACTCCCCTTACTATCCCTGCATGATCAGCGCCGCCATCGCCTGTCGTATCAAGAAAAACTATGTCCCCTCGAACCGGTATGTATTCATTCTCATGCCATGACGCCGTATTTTTGAACCAGTTCACCATTATATCCGGATTCCCGCAGGCTCCGGAAGCGCAGATTACACTGTTCGGTATCTCCGCCTCCTTTGCACACCATAGTATGAAATACGTACACCACGGAGCATAGGGATTGTTATATGCCGCTCCGTACTTTGTATATCCACCGTCCTGATTTGGCTTTAAATCCGCACCGCCCTCTCTATACTTTTCGCTGTAGCCTACCTGTCCCTCCGCCACTCCGACAATATCCTCCGCCCATACCCCGGTATTAACGTATATATTGGGATACTCGTTGCCGGCATATACAACTGTATTAAAAGCAAGCAGCACCGTCAGCAATGCTGAAAATTTCCTCATCCTATTGCCTCCGCGCAGGAATAAACCGCTGTCCTTAATTCTTCTTCAGTAATTCCATAGCTTTCTATCAGCAAATGTATTCTATCTGCATCAAGCACCGCCGTCGCAGACATATGATTGTCAAATATGCCTACCATCACGCCGTGTATATCAGTTGTACCTTTTTCCTGTGTCAGCGGTTCACGGCTTACTGTTACCGAAATCAACCTTGTTCTGTCCTTGTTTGCAAAAGTAAATGTCCTTCTGTCATTGTATAGCGTTCCGTCCGGATTTGTCATAACAAATTTCTCCTCTTCCTGCGCTTTTTCCAAATCATCCGGTACCTTCATGCCTGACAGTGGATTTACACCGATATATGCAAAATATTTTTCTTCATTCCACAGCTCTCCGCCAACGTCCTCATCAACGCCAGCCCCTGCGCGCATTGATGAGCCTGAGGGGATTTTCTCACTTTCTTCTATCTCTATCGAGGGTTCTTCACTTTTTTCGGTACCTTCAAGCTCGTATATAAGCGGTTCCTCCCGCTCTGATTCTTGCTTTGGAATTACAATCTCATTTACCTGCGGAACCGTTACCGGAGGTATATCCTCCGAAATATCTGCTTTGTAATACGGAGGTGCCGTTATTTTCGGCGGATATGTGTACATCGGTTCTGTATCCGTTTTAATTTTCTCACTTTTTTTTGCCTGTTCTGCGGTTGACGAGCTGCCAATACCGATGCTACCGATTTCCGGCTGTTTTTCTTCTGTGCTTTTGTTTTCCTCATACATGGGACGCTCCGAGGTATGCGGATCATTTATTGCCACTTCATCGCTTTGAAGCGTCACACCGTTATATACCGCTGCCGCGCATATTGATAAAATAACAGCTGCCGCTGCCGAGCCTGCGGTTATATATTTTTTCTTACGCTCCTTAATGCGCCTTTTAACTGCTGCCTTTCTTATTATTTCAAGCTCCTCCTTAACATTATACGGAGGTTCATAGTCTGTTAGGTCTTCCTTTGACATATCGAAGCAATATTCCTTTAATAAATCTTTTATTTCCATCATATCAGTGCCTCTTTCAATAATTCATTAAGCGCTTTTTCAGCACGCCTCAGCCTTGTATATACCGTTGCATTAAGAGTATTGGTTGCTTTCGCTATTTCTTTTACGGAAAATCCGAGCATATACTTCATTGAGAGTACCTCGTTATACTTTTCATCAAGCTGTGACAAAGCATTCTCTATAATTGTTTTTCGCTCCTTTGTGAGGTAAATTTCTTCCGGATTATTTTCCGAAGCCGTTTCTTCCTCTTTCAGTTCACAAATTCTTTGTTCCTTCCTGACTGCATTTATCGACATATTCTTTGCGGTAATACAAAGCCAGCCTTTTATTTTTCCCATATCGTCTATTCTGTCCCACCATTGATACAGCCGTATAAATACCTCCTGTGAAATATCACGCGCCTGCTCTGTATCATGCGTAACAGACATACATATACTGAAAACCATACGATGGTACCGAATGTAAAGTTCATCAAAGCTGCTATTCGGTTCATTTTTATTATTATTCATACTATTTTAACCTTTTGTTTAGTTTTATTAATCCCTCTATATATACAGACACATTTTACAGCATTTTTTATTCAAAATTTTCAAAATTTTTTTAATAAATATATTATAGCATAGAAAAAGTAATTTAGCAATAAAAGTTTTGTATATCTCTCACTCCTTCCAAAACTGAGATATCTTTTTACAAAAATAATTGACATACTGATTTTTTTTTTGGTATAATAAAATTGAAAAGGCGGTGGGTATGGTGGATTTAAAAGTAAGGCGAAGTATAAAGGACAGTGTTTTCACAAACTTGTTCAGTAATAAAAAATACACGCTGAAATTATATCAGGCATTATTTCCTGAAAATACAGAGGATATAACTGAAGATGATATAGACATTATAACTTTAGGAAATATTTTAAGGAACCACTGATTAATTAACGCCTAATGGCTTAACACGCATTGAACTTGCATATTTTCCGTCATATCATACAAAAATCTCTC
>JAUNPN010000157.1 GCA_030536655.1 bacterium
GCAAGTTCAATGCGTGCTAAGCCGTTAGACGTTAATTAATCAGTGGTTCCTTAAGAGCCTATCCGCAAGTTAAGTGTTTCTTGCTTGCTGATTTTCTGTTATGCTGCCTCAAAAATCCGGCTTCGCAATATGCACTTAATTTAATTGCGGATAAGTTCTAAAAAGCAGCTGCAAAACATTGCTTTGCAGCCGCTTTTAATATTATACAAGATAAAGAAGCTCTGTATATGTCGGGAATGGCCAGTATTCTTTTGAAACCAATGTTTCCAATGTATCGGCAACAGCTCTTAACGCTTCCATTGCAGGAAGAACAGTGTTCTTATAGTACATACCAAGCTCGAATGCGTCTACATTCGGAAGATTGTCAGCAGCATTCTGTAAATCGCGAATCTTTACGATAAGATCCTCCGTAAGATTTGTCAGCTGCTGAGCGCATACTGTTTCATTCGGAGCGCTTAAACCGAGCGCACTCTTTGATGCGAGGTCATCGGTGATAAACTTTGTGTATTTGATACAAGCCGGAAGAATTTCCTGCTTAGCCATCTCAAGCATTGTGAGCATCTCAAAGTGGCGTGTATTGTTGTAATCCTCCATCATAATCTCTGTACGTGTTTCAACCTCAACCTGTGAGAATACACCCTGCTTTGCAAAGAGGTCGATTGACTTCTGACTCTTGAAGTGCGGCATTGCGTCCGGAGTTGTCTTTAGGTTCGGAAGACCGCGTCTTTCCGCTTCTGCAACCCATTCATCGCTGTAGCCGTTTCCGTTGAAGATAATTCTTTCATGCTCGCGGAATGTCTTTATGGCAAGATCGAGAGCGTCCTTCTGAATATTAGTGCTTCCTTCAAGAGCTTCGGCAAATTCTGTTAATGTTTCGGCAACGATTGTGTTAAGCACAATGTTAATTCCGCCGATTGACTGTCTTGAACCCGGTGCGCGGAATTCAAAACGGTTTCCTGTAAACGCAAACGGCGATGTTCTGTTACGGTCTGTTGAATCCTTTTCGATGTCCGGGAGAGCTTCAACGCCCGTTTCAATAATCTTGCCTTCCTCATACTTGATGCCCTTGCCGCTCTTAAGCTGGTCAACAACAGCGGCAAGCTGATCGCCGAGATACATTGAAATGATAGCGGGAGGAGCTTCGTTTGCGCCTAATCTGTGGTCGTTGCCCGCCGTTGCAACGGATACCCTCAAAATGTCGGCATAATCGTCGACAGCCTTGATAACAGCCGCAAGGAACAGAAGGAACTGTATGTTTTGTTCAGGCTTCTTGCCCGGCTTCAAGAGCAGCTCGCCGTCCGATGTGCCGATTGACCAGTTATTGTGCTTACCTGAACCGTTGATACCCTCATACGGCTTTTCATGAAGCAGACAGTATAAGCCGTGGTGGTTGGCAACCTTTTTTAAAATTTCCATGGTAAGCTGGTTGTGGTCTGAAGAAATGTTTGTTGTTGAGAAGATGGGGGCGATTTCATGCTGTGCCGGAGCAACCTCGTTATGCTTTGTCTTTGCGAGCACACCGAGCTTCCATAATTCCTCGTCAACCTCCTTCATGAAGGCTGCAACTCTTTCCTTAATCTGACCGAAATAATGGTCATCCATTTCCTGACCCTTTGCCGGCTTAGCGCCGAATAAGGTTCTTCCTGTTAAGAGTAAGTCCTTTCTCTTTGCACGGAGCTTCTTGTCAACAAGGAAATATTCCTGTTCCGGACCAACGTAAGCGACAACTCTTGACGGGAACTTGCCGAATAAGGCGAGAACTCTCTTTGCAGCCTTATCAATGGCAGCCTCCGAACGCAGGAGCGGAGTCTTTTTATCAAGAACCTCGCCTGTGTAGGATACGAAAGACGTCGGTATGTATAATGAATGATCCTTAATAAATGCGAAAGACGTCGGATCCCATGCTGTATAACCGCGAGCCTCAAATGTAGCTCTTAAGCCGCCCGAAGGGAAGGATGACGCGTCCGGTTCACCCATAACAAGCTCCTTGCCGGAGAACTCCATAATAACAGTTCTGTCGTCTGTAGGCTGAATAAATGAATCGTGCTTTTCAGCCGTAAGACCGGTCATCGGCTGGAACCAGTGTGTGTAATGGGTACAGCCATTCTCAATAGCCCAGTCCTTCATTGCGTTCGCAACTACGTTCGCAACCGATACATCAAGCTTTGTACCCTCGCTTATTGTCTTAACTAATGACTTATAAATGTCCTTCGGTAATCTTGCCTTCATAGTAGGAAGGTTAAATACCTTCTCGCCGAAGATTGCCGCTACGTTTCCGTTTTCCATAATCAAAAACCTCCTGAAATATAGCCCGCGGAATTAACCGCTGCAGTTTTGTAACAGTAAAAACTAAAAAAGGGTATTTTATATTTGTTAAAATATAAAACACCCTTGTTCTATCTCTACCATATTTAAAATTAAGCATTAACAACGGAATATCCTTTTCCGTTTGACTTATTAATTAATATTATACCACAATATTTCAAAAAGTCAATGTACAACTTGTAAGATTAAGTCAGACAATTTTGGATTGATATTGTGTATTTTAATCACTTAGGCGTTAAACATGGCGTAAGAGTGCTTCATAGCATTACTTTTCTGATTATAACACAAATTTGGTATACTTTCAAGTAAAAATATAAAAATGAGTAAGAATATAACAAAATGTAATAAAAATTTAATATTAGCAATGTTGACGGCGGTGTGCATACGTGATATAATTATTTAAACATAATTAGAAAATGGAGGTTTGTTACCTGTGATTAATATGAAACGATATTTCCAGGTACTCGGAATATCCTTGGGAGTACTGCTTATAACAGCGTTTGTCGCTATGGGGATAGATTTTTCAAAATTTACGTCAACACAGGACGATATTGATGTTGATAATACATCGACCGTTGCTGCGGCGAACGGAAAGATAAACGTGCTCATGATGGGAACGGATGTTGACGGCTTGAGGACGGATTCAATTATTCTTGCCAGCTTTGATACGGAAACAAAGGAATTGAAGCTGATGAATATTCCGAGAGATTTAAAAATCTTTGTCGGAAACAGGTATCAGAAAATAAATGCGGCTCATGCGTATATGACGGACGGAAAAATAGGCGGTCCGACGGCTACGGTTGAAGCTGTTACACGTTTTACGGGAATACCGATAAATTATTATGTGGATTTTTCATTTGATGCGGTTGCTCATGTAATAGACGAGCTTGGTCCGGTTAAGTTTACAATTCCGGACATTTATAATGACGGAGTAGGAATGGTATATGACGACCCTGTTCAGGGACTTCATATTAATCTTCCGCCGGGAGAGTATGATTTGACCGGACAGCAGGCTGTATGGGTAATGCGTTACAGACATGGTAATGTTGATCCTAAAACCAATACGTTTAAATCATATCCGAGGGGAGATATTCAAAGAACGGAAATGCAGCAGGAGCTGCTGAAGGCGATTATTGACCAGAAGCTGAATGCTTCTCTGATACTGAAAATTCCGTCAATATTCAATGATATAAGCAAGGAGATTAAAACGAACTTCACTTTTTCGGATATTGTGAAATATTCAAAGTATTTAAGCGGCTTCAGCGCTTCGAAGATTAAGTCGGTTGCGTTGGAGGGAGAATTTGAAACGGATAAATCACTGGGTGATGTGTATATAGTAAACCTTAAGCAGGTTCGTCAGCTTGTGAATGATGAATTCGGATACAGTGCTGACCATATCACGCTCGATGACCCTTCAAAGGAAGAAAGCTATAACTGGGAAAAGAACGGCAAAGCGTCCTTATCATCGGGTTCTTCGTCAAGCTCCTCCGGAACGAGTACAAGGCAGCATAGTTCGGAGGATGATATAGACAGGTAGGGAAACACATTTGTGTAAAATATATAATAACAGCAGTATTCTTTGGGATAAATTTGTAATAAAAATGCTTGCAAAAATGTAAAATATGTGATATACTATATGTGTAAAAAATAAAGCAAGGAGAAAGAGTGGGTTAAAGATAACCCACTCTTTCATTGTTATTGCAGGCAAACTCTGAAAGCAAAAGGCCGTTGGCAGGTGTGTGTATGAGGCTGTCTGTATAAAAAAGGAGGTTACCAAGTGGCTCTGAAAGCGTATAATAAGATTGAAACACTGGCTCTGGAGCTGAGTGAAAAGACTGCGGCGGCGCAGGGGGTTCATGTTGTGGATGTAACATACCGCAAAGAAAACGGTAATAATGTCTTGTGCTTCTATATTGATAAGGAAGGAGGCGCAGGCATTGACGAATGTGAGGCATTTTCTAGGGCGATCGAGGAGGTTCTTGACAGCGCGGATCCGATTGAAACAAACTATTCTCTGGAGGTGTCATCTCCCGGGGTTGACAGAAAGCTTACACATAAGAGAGAGTTTGAATATTACTCCGGGCGTGAGGTCGATGTTAAGCTGTACGCTGCCGATGACGGTATGAAGGAGTTTAAAGGAGTGTTAAAGGGGCTTGATGGTGACGCTGCCGAAATAGAGGTTAATGGCGGGATAAAGAAAATACCCGTGAAAAATGCGGTTTATATAAGATTACATTTTAGTTTTTAACGGAGGAAAGTTATGAACAAGGATTTTAACACAGCTAAGTCAAATAAGGATCCGAACGAATCTGCAAAAAAGGTGGATAAGGCTGTTGCGGAAGTATTTAATGACAAGGGACTCAATCTCAGAGCTGTAAACACCTTATGCAGGGAAAGAAATATAACAAAGGAAGAGATTATCGAAATAATTGCACAGCCGGTCAAGGAGGCGTGCATAGAGGCACTTGGCGCATATTCGGACGTTAAGGTAACTTTGACGATGGATAAGGGAAAGCTTACTGTCAAATCAAGTAAACTCGTAGTTGATGATGTTTATGACGATGCGGAAGAAATTTCGTATTCAGATGCAAAGAAGATTAACTCAAGATGTGTAATCGGGGACAGAATTATGGCGGATGTTAATCCGTCCGAGTATACGGCTGAAGCCGCTTACGCGGCAAGAGAGGCTCTCACAAAAAGCTTCCATGAGAAGGAGCTTGTCGAGGCAATCAGCTGCATATGTGAGGAAAAGAATATTAACCCGGAGGTTATTCTGGACGCTATTGAGGCGGCGCTTACAGCGGCATACAGGAAGAATTTTAATTCATATGAGAACGTTTCCGTAACAATTAACAGACAAAACGGAAAGGTTGTAGTAATGGCAAAGAAACAGGTTGTTGAGGAAGTATATGATGATCAGGAGGAAATTTCTCTTGAAGATGCGAGAAATATCAATGCTGTATACAATTACGGAGACATTGTTAATGTTGAGGTTACTCCCAAAAACTTCGGAAGAATTGCCGCAATGACTGCAAAGCAGGTTGTAACGCAGAGAATACGCGAGGCAGAGCGCGGAATAATTTACAGCGAGTATAACGGCAAGAAGGACGATATTGTGACCGGAACGGTATCAAGAATAGAGCGCGGCAGCGTATATATTGATTTGGGAGATACGGAGGTTCTTCTTTCGGAGAAGGAGCAGCCTAAGGGTGAAATATATGAAATCGGTCAGAGACTCAAGTGCTATATTTCAAGCGTAAAGAGTGACATGAGATCTACTCAGGTTATCATTTCAAGAACTCATCCGGGTCTAGTAAGAAAGCTTTTTGAGCTTGAGGTTCCGGAGATTTCGGATGGAATAGTAACTATTAAGGGCGTTTCGAGAGAAGCGGGCTCAAGAACAAAGATCGCTGTATATTCGGAGGATCCGAGCATTGACGCACAGGGCGCTTGTATCGGTCCGAAGGGAACAAGAGTTCAGAATATCGGTGATGAGTTAAGAAATGAAAAGATAGATATTATCAAGTGGAGCGAGGATCCTGCGGAATTTATTTCGGCGAGCCTCAGTCCGTCGGAGGTAATAAGCGTAGAGGTTGACGAGGCAAAGAAGAGCGCGAAGGTTATTGTACCGGAGCAGCAGCTTTCTCTGGCAATCGGAAAGTCCGGACAGAATGTTCGTCTTGCCGCAAAGCTCACAGGCTGGAAGATAGATATTTCATCGGCGGCAGTGTGATGGAAAGAAAGTCAGATAAGCACATACCGTTAAGAATGTGCGTCGCGTGCAGAACCATGCGGCCGCAGGAGGAGCTTATACGAGTCGTATGCAGTAACGGTGTTGCGGAAATAGATTCGGAAAAGAAAAAATTCGGGCGCGGTGCATACATATGCCGCAGTGCGGAATGTATAGCGAGGGCGGCAAAGAAAAACGTACTTGCCAGACATCTTAAATGCAGTGTCCCGAAGGAAATATATGCTGCTGCAGGAGAAACCATACCTGAGTAGTATGTCCGGATTGTTTTGCATGAAAGCAAACGGATTAGAGATAATTTGAAAGGGTGATGTATACATGGCAGAAACAGCAAAGAAGATTAGCGCAATTGCAAAGGAATTAAAGATAACCGGAAAGGATATAATAGCTAAGCTGAATGAGTACGGCGTAGAGGTAAAGACAACATCTGCGGTTGTTAATGATGCTCAGATTAATCTTATATTTGACATATTTACACAGGCAAATACCGTAACGGAAGCGGAGATAGAAGAAGCAAAGCGGGAGGCGATAGCAACAAGAGGCGAGCGTGAAGCTAAAAAGGCTGCCGATGCTGCCGCAAAAGCTGCAAAGGCAGAGAAAAAACAGGAGCCGAAGGCGGAGAAAAAGGCAGAGAAGAAGCAGGAGCCGAAGCCTGAAAAGAAGGCAGAAAAGAAGTCTGAGAAAAAGCCGGAGCTTAAAGAGGATAAAAAGCAGGAAGCAAAGCCGGAAAAGAAGCCGGAGCTGAAGGCAGAAAAGAAAACAGGGAAGAAGCAGGAGCCGAAGCCGGAAAAGAAGCAGGAGGTAAAGAAGCCGCCGAAGTTCGAGATAAAGAAGATTGTAGACGCGAAGAAGGAAGAAGAAAAGAAGGAAGCAAAGAGAAAGGCGGCGGAGGAAAAGAGAGCAGCCGAGGAAAA
>JAUNPN010000158.1 GCA_030536655.1 bacterium
GCCTCTCGGCATATATTCGAAAATTTGTTAGCTCTTTAACTAACTCTGACTTTTTTTCGTGTTCAGTCTCGTTAAACTTAATCCGAATTTCTGTCTTAATATAAAGAAACGTTTTATCGTTTCTGTTCGGCATCTTTTAGATGCCAGACAAGAACTCTGCACTGTTCATTTTTCAATGTACAAATCTTTGCTGTCTCAATGACAGCTTATTTAGTATATCATATCTTCAAGCGTTTGTCAAGTACTTTTTTAATTTTTTTCAAAATATTTTTTACTTGATTTATCACTTGGTGTTATGACCTGTTGCCAATCTCGCTGACAACATAAATTATTATACCACGTTTTCCGAAAAAGTCAATACTTTTTGTCGAAAAACATTATACAAATGTAAGCTGTCTTTTTATCCCCTTTGTTAGTTATTTTTACCACTGTTTGTTTATTTTATCAATAAACTATCATTAGAATAGAAGCATGTTCGAAAACTCCATCAGAAAAATTGTAAAATACTGTAAAATTATAGGAATGTTTAAAATTACTTGACATTAACGCCAAAAAGTGATATACTGAAAAAGAGTAGTTTCAACTGCTTTTAGAGGGAATATTGATTATTCCATGCCGATTGAAGGGACGGAGATGAGATTAATGCTTCAGGTAAAGACAGTTACTGAAAATCAAACGGATGAAGAACTTGTAGCAAATGTTCGTACGGAAGATTCCGCTTCCGAAGTTGCGGCTGCCGAGCTTTTTCTCCGATATGAATCCATAATAAAGTCTATTGCATCAAACTATTTTGTCCCGGGCGCTGATTCTGATGATGTTGAGCAGGAGGGTCGGATGGGACTTTTTAAAGCCATGCTCAATTACAACTCGGAAAGAAGCGACAAGTTTCGGCCGTTTGCGCTGATGTGCATAAAGCAGCAGATTCTAACTGCTCTGAAAACCGCACACAGGAAAAAAAACACACCGCTTAATTCTTATATATCACTTGATAAGCCCATCGATGAGCACGAAGACGAAAGCAGACTGCCTGTATCAGACGAAAATAATCCGGAATCAATTTTTATCGACCGGGAAAGCCGCGAAACTATGGATTATATTATAGATACATCTTTAAATGACAGCGAGCGGCAAATATTAAATTACTATATTAAAGGATATACATATAAAGAAATTGCGGATATAATAGGAAAAAACTCCAAAGCAGTCGATAATGCAATACAAAGCATCAAACGCAAGCTGCGGTTGAAAATAAAGTTCGGAAAAAGATAAGCACCGCTTCTCTTTTCCCAAACGCATTGGCGAAAGGAATTCGGATTATAAGATTGAAAGTACATAGGGGGATAAAATGTATCAGGATAAAAGCTTACTATGCAGAGAATGCGGCAGGGAATTTATCTTTACTTCCGGAGAGCAGGAATTTTACACAGTGCGCGGCTTTGAAACAGAACCCGTTCGTTGTCCGGAATGCCGTCAAAAAAGGAAACAGCTCGCAAGAAAGCAAAGAGAGATATTTGAGATTGTATGCTCAGAATGCGGAGAAGTCGATACAATTCCGTTTGAGCCAAGGCACGACATACCGGTATACTGCCGTTCCTGCTATAAAAAAAGAACATTACTGTAATACCGGCCATAAAAGTAAATAGCAGCAAAAACCGCTATGGTATTTGCTGCTATTGTTTTTGAAGCTGTTTTTTTATCGCATTCAAGGTTTCATCGCTTATAACATGCTCAATTCGGCAGGCGTCCTCCTGTGCTGTTTCCGGACTTACGCCTATGCTTTCCAGGAACTTAGAAAGATGCTTGTGCCGATCGTATATCCGCTCCGCAACCTCTCTGCCCTTGTCAGTAAGAAGTATCATGCCGTTCGGATCAAGGCAGATGTAATCATTTTCGCGAAGCAGTGAAACAGCCCTTGAAACGCTCGGCTTTGAGTAGCCTAACTCCCTCGCAATGTCAATCGAACGAACATAGCCGAAACGGCTTTTCAAAAGAAGTATCGTTTCAAGATACATCTCTCCGGATTCGTGTAATTCCATAAGGTATCTCCTCCCGTTAATTCAGATTATTATAACTATTATAACATAAATTATCACTATTTTCAAGTGTTTTTTCGTTAATTTCACATAATTAAATCAAATCAGATCAAAACATAAGGATATTTTTACTTTTTCTCCCCATACTTGACAAACCCCATGAATATATGATATTATATAAGTACAAATTCAATTTACGGAAATTCCTAAAATTATGATTATAGGAGTTATCACAGCAAAATATATTGAGGTTCCGATTGTAAGGTACGGCTTTAAAAAGCAGCTTTGTAAAGCTCATAGAAGCAATCGGTCTTTTAACCGATAAAAAAATAAAAGGAAGTGATTGACCATGACAATCAAAAAACACAGTTCCGACGGACGCTTTGGAAAAGTACTTATTGCAATTCTGTTTATTGCCATTGCAGCCATAGGCAGCGCCGGCGGCTACATAATGTCTGAACGTTCGGGAGTAAAGCTTGCTTCGGAAATCGTTACTCTCAACATCGAAAACGGCGCAAGCGCATCATCAATTGCCCGGCAGCTTTCTGACGAGGGTATAATAAAATTTCCCTTCATTTTTAAGCTTGAAGCCCGCAAAAACAATTATGCTTCATCTATCAAACCCGGAATCATTGAAATCAAAGACGGAATGAGCTACCATGAAATTCTTGAGCTTTTGTGTTCAGACAACCGAAATTCAAAAAAACTGGTTATTCCGGAGGGATTTGAACAAAAGCAAATACGGGAACGTATTGTTTCAGAAGGATTCTGTACCGCGGAGGAATTTGACGCCGCAGTAAACGATGATTATGGCTATGACTTTTTAACGAACCTTCCCGAAAGACCGTACCGGCTTGAAGGCTATCTCTACCCTGACACCTATATCATCCACGACGGAGCCGGTGCGCATGATATAATCAATATGATGCTTGCTGAATTTGACGCGCATATTACAGATGAAATGCGCAGTAAAATTTCAGAGCTCCCGGTCAGCGGATTTACACTTGACAATGTAATTACAATGGCGTCCATAATCGAGAGGGAAACCGACAGTGACACGGAACGTGCAAAGGTGGCCGGAATTTTTTACAACCGCTTAAATCAAAATATGAAGCTTCAATCCTGTGCAACAGTTCAGTATATTCTCGGAGAAAGAAAGTCCGTACTTTCCATCGCAGATACGCAGATTGATTCACCGTACAATACTTATGTATACTCCGGGCTTCCGTCAGGTCCTATCGCCAATCCGGGAATCGACTGCATAAACGCCGCCCTTGAGCCAGAAGAAACAGACTATCTTTACTTTGTTGCCGGCAAGGACGGTCAGCATATTTTCTCTAAAACCTATGAGGAACATCTTGCTGCAATGAATTCAGCCGAATCGGCAGTAAAGGTTGAAGGCGAGGGCAATTAATGATTGAATACGATTTAAACGCCATTGTTCCGCCGTATATAACAGATTATCTGCGCAGCCACAGTACTCATAATAACACGCTTATGCATGAACTGGAACAGTATGCCGCCGAAAATCACGTTCCGATAATAGAGCCGGAAAGCGCGCGTTTTCTTGAAACCATGTGCAGCCTTACAAGACCTGAAAAGATACTCGAAATAGGCTGTGCTATCGGCTATTCGGCTATACTTATGGCGAACAGTTCAGCAGATAACGCAAAAATCACCACTCTTGAATACAGCCCGGAAATGGTAAAGCTTGCAAAGAAAAACATAAAAAATGCCGGTCTTTCCGACAGGATAAGGGTTGTTGAAGCAGATGCAAAGGACTACGTTTCCTATATTGATGAGGATGAATGCTTTGACATGATATTCCTTGACGGTCCGAAGGCACATTACTACTATATGCTTGACGACTGCGTAAGGCTCCTCCGGAAGGGCGGACTTTTGATAAGCGATAATGTCCTTTACAAGGGCATGACCGCTGATGATAACCACGTTATACGGCGCAAGATTACAATCGTTTCACGGCTCAGAGAATTTATTGACTCACTATGCGCACATCCGCAGCTCAAAACCTCGATTCTTCCGCTTGGTGACGGCGTAACCGTTTCGGTAAAGACTGTTTCGGATTTTGAAAGATTCGGATATTAGGAGGTACTGTAAAGACTGTGCCTCCTTTTTCTATATCTTGCAGCATTATTTCATTATATATCGGCTCACAAGAAGTTTGTTGAATTATTTATCCTTGTTTTCTTGTGTTTTTATTTCTTCGATTTCACACTTTTGTTTCTCCTGATTTGGTTTGCGAATATTTTTGTACTCAAATTGTACTCAAAATTTTAATTTAAAGTACCTATATCCTCAATCTTAATACAATTTAAAATTGATGGTGCGCTATCAAAACTTCCTTCATATCGCATATTTTTATCATATGTGCATTTTGACACTTTTTGTTTTAGCCCTTCTATGTCATCCGCACTAAATAATATACACATTTTTTTACAATATTTTTTTGATTTCATTTTCTCCCATTCATTAACGCCTTCTCTGGTATATACATAGCATGTAGGAAACCAATACTTATCTCTATAGTCCGTTTCATCATTAACCAAATCAAAAGCCTCAAAAACTTGATATAAAAATAAATCAGCCTGTGCTAAGCTCTCTTTTGTATATATAGGCTTTTTCTCCCTTTCAGTGCATAAAACATTCCCCGTAAACGTAAACAAACTCTTTTTATCTGTTGTGGTTTTATAATGTTCTAACATATTACTATAATGTCTAAATCTTGCATAATTGGCTGGTTTTGTTCTACCTCCAAATCCCGATTCAATCAAAAAATATGTATTGCTCAATATATCATTAAGCACATCATATCTTTCATAATGTCGTAAAAAAGCTACTGTACACACAAAAAGTTCCCAAATGTACACATGGTATATTTCAAATTCATTGTTTCTACAAGATATTGAATTTTCGTTAAATGTTTTCATACAAGTCAATGTATTATACATTTTTTCAAAACAATCACATAGTATATCTCCTGTATCACAAGATATATCTAAAAGCGTTTCTAACCAATCCAAATAGTAATCTCTCACAATTTTCAGTTCTGCCCATATATCATATACTTGTTTTCCACTTAATATATCTGGTGAATAATAATTTTTTAATATTTCTATATGCTGAGATCCAAAACGATATAGTAGTGATATTTGTTTATTAGTATTTGTGGCACCTTTTATCTGACGTATCAAATCTTGTAAAGGAAAGAAGTTTACTTTATCTATTTCTAACCATTCTGGTTTTAATCCCAATTTAGGTTTTTTAAATATTGGTTGTTCATAAATATTACGCAATAATTTTTCATATTCACTCTCATACTTTTCATTGTCCGATAAATCAATATAAATCCTAGATTTTATATATGTTGGAACAAACGGAATTCCATCCTCATCACATTCAGCTACAATAGGTATAAATTTTTCCTGTTTAACATTGTTATATATTTCTGTAGAAATGATTACTGTTTCATCACCAACACCACCCTCTCTGTTATTTGCTCTTTCAGCATACTTCCTATCGCATATTATTAAAACCTTGTCAATTTCCGGGTTATTTACACACTGTTCCATAAAGACATATTTGTCTTGTCCCTCTTTTAAATCCCATTTATCTAAAATGACATTTACACCATGTGAAACCAATCGTTCAGCTAACTGCAAAACTAACTTATCGCTACTCCACGAATATGATATAAATATTTTTGGAATTTTATCTGCTTGCATTTTATACCTCACTTTCTATATATACCCGATTTGAATTTTTATGTAAAATCAATGTTATATTTCGTTCCATTGGAGAACAATACGCCGTCCGTCAGTTTTATGCGTAATATACAAGTATTTTTATCATTTTCATCTGTATGTCCGTTAGAATACCATTCCGCAAAGGCTTGTCTCAATTTATCAGCTATTTTAGCATTTTCTTTTTTCAGAATATGTCCTAAATTTTCACCAATTCCATGAGCCGAAAACCATTCACCGCAGACTGCGACAGCAGGATTTTTCTTTATCTGCTTCATTTTACAAGAAAGCGCATAGGTTATAACATAGAACGAGCCATCTTCATAGTAACTGTTTACTATTCTTACATTAGGTATGCCATTATCAACTGTTGCAATAGATAGCAGAGTGTCATGTCCAAAACGCTTATTCATAATATCTGATATTTGCTTTGTCAATTTCATATTTATATCCCTTTCATCTAATATTGGTTATTATCTTTTCTATCCTATAGGTACAATCCTTTATCCTATCACTTGACCTTCTCCATGAGTCTAACAAAGGAAAATGCAAATTATCTTTGGCTTGCGCTCCCAAATCCCACTGCCCGTTTTCATCTTTATTATCCTCTAACCAACTCACTACAAATCCCAGCTTGTCTTTTGCTGATTTATACTCAGACAAAATTTCAATAGCTTCTAAATATCGGCTTGTTTCTTTGGATTTAAAAACTTTTGGTAGTTCCATTATTGATTTATCGTATGCATAATAAATACCATCCGTCTTTGATATTACATAATCCAACATAGAACTTTTTATATCAGAAGATAAAACTCCCTTTAGCAAATTAAGATGATAAAAGTCAGCAAAATCTCGTTCTCTAGCACCTTTAGGCTTTGAATGAAATTCAGATATATATGCTTCTATGTATGCAGCATCATTATAAGTTCTGCTTTCAAATGCTTTGCTGATAACATTAGCCCATTGTTTCGCAAAACTTAATGCTATTTCATTATCCGGCTCAAATATTCTCACCCATGTTGATAACATCAGTTTTGTAAACAGCGGCCAATCGTGCGACTTTTCTGAATAATCATCTATTTTTCGTTCCCCACGCAAACACGCAGTCATGCAATTAATAGCTTTGCGAATCACTATCCACAACTTAAGCGCATCACAGATTTCGTCTTTTATTATGATGATG
>JAUNPN010000016.1:0-17897 GCA_030536655.1 bacterium
TTTTTTAAGATACGGCTTATTCTTGATAAATAAGTCTTTCACATTATATAACACCCGCCGCTAATTTGTACTTTTTATATTGCCTTACGGCGAAATGCTCCGGCTCCCGTGCCTCCAGCTCCTCAAATGCAAGGTCAACGTTGTTCTTAAAGCTCTCATCATCCTCTCTGACTTCCATAGCATTGATAAAGGAAACCAGTGTAGCAAGGTTTTGTTCCTCCGGCGGAGCTTCGTACCATATTAAGCCTATCAAGGCGCAATATAAAAGCGTTTCAGCTTTTACCCAGAAATCATCGCCGCCCTTGCCCTCGCCCTTTGTGTTGGTTATGAGCGTTGTAACGAGCTTCAAAATATCCTTTTCGCTGTGTAGATAGGCGAACGGGTTGTAGTGCATACTCTTTTTGAAGTTTATCGTGTTAAACACCTTTATGCGGTAGCCGTTTTGTTGAAGCAGCTTTCCGCACTCAACAAGGATACTGCCCTTCGGATCAGTTACAACATATGAGCTGTGCATTTGCATTAAATTCGGTTTTATGAAAAAGCGCGTCTTACCTGAACCCGAACCACCGATTACAAGCACATTTTTGTTTCTCGCAGTCTTGGGATCTTTCGGTCGGCTGTTCATAGTTAGCCGTTCCGTTTGAGTGAGCAGGATATTATTCTCAAATACGGGATCGATGTAGGGAGCAATATCGTCGTGCGTACCCCAGCGCGCCGAGCCGTATTCCTCATTCTTACGGAACTTTTTTGCGTTTTTTCCTTTCACATACACCGCAATTCTGATAACCACGGCAAGCGCAATTCCTATCAAAAAGTCTGTCGGATTAAAGCTCGGCAGCATAGATGAAAATGCTTTGCCGTAGCCGATATTAAGGTGCAGAAGCTTCTGCGATAAATCAACCTCAGGAGTAAGCCGATAGCCCTGCGCTATTTTCGTTCCGAGCAGGGCTATAAAGACATAGGGAATATTGGTTAAAATCAGCTTTTTGTAATTTATCTGCTTCATAAATCCAACTCCTTGTTCTTGTTTCTGACTTTCGGTTCGCGGTTCTTGACAAACTCTCCGAGGGACTTGAGCTTTTTAAGGAGCGAGGGCTTTGTTTGCTTTTGAAGCTGCTTGTTCGCGTACTCGTTCATCGCGGCATTAAGCGCATCGCCGTCTCTTGCCTTGAAGAAAACAAGGTATCGGGGAACTTCTGCGGTTTTGTCCTTTTTTATGGCGTAGTCCACGCCGTATTTTCGGGCTATTCGCTCAAAATCCTTGATACTTTTATCCTCAATCTCAACATTGGTAACACCTTGATTTTGTCCGATAAGCTGCTTGACAGTTTGCTTGCCTGTCGGCTTCACGTCCTTATATGCCTTGCCTTGTGATTTGGCTTTTTGATATGCAAGATACTTTCGCAATGTTTCTTTCAAAACTCTGCCTGTCATTTTTGCTGCGTTGACCGATAGTGTAACGGTTCTGTTTTCAACTTCTTCCTGCATAAACTTCACCTCCTTCGGGCATCAAAAAAGAGCAACCGTAAATATTGCTCCCTAATCTATTTGTTTGATAGTTTTTATTTCTGCCTGATTACAGGCACTTGTTTTGTCTTATTGCCCTTGCGACTTTTTTTACGCCGTTGTAACGCGAACACCATATCGGAAGTTCGCTCGAAAAAGCCTATATCGCGTTTCCAACTCATACCGCATTTACAGTGCTGCAAGCCTATAAACTGCTGTTTCATCTTGCGTCCGCAGTCGGGACAAATTTTACTGTTCTTTGACATTTGAAACATCACTTTCTGCCTTAATAAGGTCTTTCGCCTTATCCAAGCCATTTTGTACCCATTCGTCAAATTCGGTTTGTACCGTATTTGTCGGTTCTATGTGTTCCTCCACCGTTTACACCTACTTTGCTATAATTTATCTGCTCGGCAAACTGGATTTTGTTTTATAATAACCTCTGTAAAATAAAGAATTATTTGGTTTTATAGCTATTAGTACAGAGTTTATAATATCAGCACCGGCAATAATTGAATTAAGCCACGCAATATAGATTGCAATGTTTTTTGCTTCTCCCGATATAAAAACAGATACTATTGCAGGAATTACCGTTAAACCAATAAAGGGCAAAGACATAAAAACAAAAAATCGTAATTTGCTAAGAATTGCACCGCTTGTAATCCAGAGAAATATGCCCGAATGTGTAATACTTATATCGCCGACTTTATATATAACAATCATATGTAACAATTCGTGAATTACATAAGTGCAAATAAACAAACTAACTTTAATAAAAGTGTTTGAAAAGTGCCATACACCAAATATGATTGAGGATATGAGTAGTACCACTTGAAGGCAATAAACAAAATATATAAAATTATTTCTGAACCATTGGTTTTTTATAAAAGGTTTCCAATCAGTTATGTCTATTTTGCCCCCTGGCAACGGTTTCATAAAGTACAGCATATAAAATTCCTCCTAAATTACTTGTTAAACAAATTTTCATTTATCTGTTAGTTAAATTATAGCATACTTACTGCAGAAAAGCAATCCGTTAAGACTGCTTTTCTGCAAGTATTCGGCAATTATTTCACCCAAGTTTCTCCGCCAGCGTTTGTAACCGCCATATGCGTATTCGCAGCTTCTATTATAGCTGTCCAAGCCCAATATCCTTTATCCGTCAAATCACTGAAACGGTTAAGGTTTGACAGGTTCTTATTCACATACTCCGTATCAGCTTCACGGTCGGTAACTCTGTTCACAATAGAGACAACCTCGGCACGGGTAATGTTGTTGTCCGGCTTGAAAGTACCGTCCGCATATCCCTTAATCCAATCCATAGCCGTAGCGCTGTTGATGAACTTATATGCCCAATGCGAGCTTGCAACATCGGTAAATTTGTTGTTCTTGCTCTCCGTTGTCTTATCGAACAGGTTATAGAACCTTGAGCACATAGTCACAAATTCAGCTCTTGTAATATGCTCGTCGGGTTTAAATGTGCCATCATCGTAACCCTCGATTATATCGTATTTTTCAAGGTAGCTGATGTACTGATTATACCAAAGTTTAGCGTCAACGTCTGTAAATAAGGATTTTGAGTTCGTTATATTCTCGCCCTTGCGCTCGGCAATATTACGGGCAAATATTGCCGCAGCTTCGGCTCGCGTCATATTGCCCTCCGGCTTAAATGTACCGTCCTCATATCCGACCACATACAATTTATGCTCGGTCGCGGGAAGTACAAGCTGACCGTTTTTGTCGGTAGTACCGTTTGCGGAATTGTCCTTTTTGTCTTTCATCGTAACATCAATATCCGGCTGAACCTTGCCGTTTCTGTCGGTTACGGTGATTGTATAATAATTGCCGCCGTCAAGAACTGTACCGCTCGGAAGCGTCAATGTAATTTTATCGTCCTTTACAGACTTTGAAACATTTACAGTCTTGCCGTCCTTATCGACAACCTTTACATTGTACGAATTTGAAACGATTGACGAACCACCGCCGCCACCGCCGTGACTTCCGCCACCTGATGAGCCGCCGCTTGACTTGACGGGTACGGTAATTTTACCGTTTGCGTCCGTTGTCTTTGTCGCGGTTTTGCTGTTCTTATCCGTTACGGTTACGCTCATATCCTTAACAGGCTTCGTGTCCTTATCCGTTACGGTTACTGTGGTCTGATTAGAAGTTGTCAGCTCGTTTGTATCGGGGAGCTTTACGCTGATTTTGTCGTCCTTGATTGCAACATAGGCATTTTCGATTTTTGCTTTTGTATCTTCGACAACTACGGTATAACCGTTTATAATTGCGTTTCCGTCCTTATCGGTATATGCTTCTGAAAACGGAGGTACAACAACTTTGCCGGTTTCGTCCGTAATCTCCGTTCTGTTGCCGCCCTTATTATCCTTGACATTTACAGGCATAGCAGATACAGGCTTATTGTCACGGTCTGTAACTGTAACCGTCGTTCTGTCGGCATAGTCAATTACAGTACCGTCCGGTAACGTAACAGTAATTTTACCGTCCTTAATCTGAACGACTGCGCCCTCAATATTGCCCTTTGTTTCGGTAGCAACATTTATATTGTAGAGATTGCCCTCGTCGTCCTTAACCTGCGCATTGCCGTTAGCGTCTGTAATGTCGCTGTCGGAAACGGGAACAACTGCAATTCCGTTACTGTTGGTAATATCGGATGCTGTGTTCTTTGCTGTATCAGTTACATTTACAGTGATACCTTTAACAGGTGAACCGTCATTTTCATTTATCACTCTGATATTTACTTTATTTTCAGGATTTAACATCTTGCTTGTCGGCAATTCAATTTCAAGACTGCCATTATCCTGCAATTTAATCAATCCAAAATCAGTAATAACACCGTCGTTGTCCCATACATACACACGGTACTTATAATTCTTATTCTGAACAACAGAGCCGTCGCCTAAATCGGGAGTCGGAGTCGGTTCGCTTGGCTTCTCGGTTTCTGACGGTTTACCCGTCTCACTTGGTTTATCGGTTTCTGTCGGCTTATCTGACGGAGTTTCCGTTTCGATCGGTTTATCCGTATTATCCGGCTTCGGTGTGGTATCAACGCCCGGAAGCGGCGTAGCGTCCGCGTCGGGATCCGGCGTGGGAGTAGGCTTTGAAATCGGCGCTTCACTGAGTGGAGGAACGATTACAATTCCATTCTCGTCCGTAACTTCTGTTCTAAGTCCGCTGCCGTCCTTATTGTAAACGCTGACTTTCCAGCCCTCAACAGGCGTTCCGTCTGCTCTGATAACCTTAACAGTTGTACGATTGAAGTAATCAATTACTTTACCCTCCGGCAAGCATACGAGAACGCTGTTATCTTTTGCAATAAGAGTAATCAGCGCGTCTTTGATAAGTCCGGTTTCATCTGAAACGGTTACAATATAATCATAAACCTTGTCGCCGTCCTTGTCTGCAACTTCACCGTTACCCTTATCATCTGTAATATCGGTATTTGACATAGGCAAAGTAATCTGTCCCTTGATATTGGTATATCCGTTTTCGATATAGTCACTGTCACCGATAAGCTGAACGCGCAAGCTGTTCACGGGTTCACCTTTTTCGGTTACGACTGTTACGGTAATTCTGTTGTCCTTATCAAACGCCGTACCGTCCGGCAGTTTGACATTGATAGAATAATTATCGCCTACGGTTATTGTGCAATTCGGTATAAGCACACTGTTTTTATCGGTTACAACGACTACATAGGTGTTGTTGCTGTCCGCCACCGTACCGTTGCTGTCGCTCGTTGAGGACTGTTTGTTCGGAACGCTCAGCTGACCGTTAGCGTCCGTTTTGCCCGTTGCCGCATTATCGCAAGTATCGGCAATAAAAATGTTAATGCCCTCCGCCGGCTGCTGTGTCTCGGAGCGCGTCACTGTGATAGTGGTAATGTCCTCTGCGCTCAATAATCTGCTGTCCGGCAATTTGATTGTAATATTGTCGTTGTTATCAATGCTGATTTCGCTGTCGAAAATCGGCTTACTGTCCTTATCTGTAATAAGGATAGAATAATCTCCGACAGTGGAATGACCGTCCTCGTCCGAATTGTCCTTATCGGTAAGCTGTGGAATTTCTACGGTTTCAAGCGTTTCACCGCAGACGGTACACTCTCTATGCTTGCTGCCGCTGTTCTCAATCGTTGCCGCAGCGTCAACTATCCAATCGGACGGCTTATGTCCCGTAGCTTCGACAAAATCAATCTTGTGCGTTTCACCACAGTTCTCGCAAGTGATTGTTGTAAATCCCAGCTCCGTACAAGTCGGTGCGGTTACAACCGAATTATACTGATGTTCAGCCTTTGCGGTTTCGTTGCCCTTGTAGCTGTGACCGCAAATCTCACAGGTAAAGGTTGAATATCCCAATTCCATACAAGTCGGTGCGGTTACAACCTCTTTGTAGCTATGACCTGCCGCGTCAACATAATCGCCCGTGTAGGTTTCGCCGCAGTCTTTACAAGTGAAAACGGTGTACCCCATTTCCTCACAAGTCGGCACGGTCACTGCCTTATCGTAATTATGCGGCAGCTTTGCTGTTTCGTTGCCTATATAGCTATTACCGCAATCCTTACAAGTAAACGTTGAAAATCCTATTTCCGTACAAGTCGGTGCGGTTACAACTTCGTCATAGCTGTGACCTGTCGGATTTGTGTAATCGGTAACATAGGAATATCCGCAGTCCTCGCAAATGTACGTTGTATATCCCATTTCGGTACAAGTAGGAGATGTCACAACTGAATTATAGTGATGTTCAATCGATTCTTTTTCGTCACCGATAAACTCTTTGTCGCAGTCGGGACAAGTATATACAGTGTAACCTTGCTCGGTGCAAGTCGGCTCAATTACCTCTTTTGTGTAATTGTGGGGAAGCACGTCGGTGTAATCTGCAACATAACTGTCGCCGCAGTCGGAACAGGTATAAGTCGTAAATCCCATTGTCGTACAAGTCGGAGGTGTTACTGCCGATTGATAAGCGTGAGCTTTCTTGTCAACGTAATCACTTTTGTATTCATCTCCACACTCGGTACAAGTATAAGTTGTAAATCCCAATTCAGTACAAGTTTCCGGAGTGATTACACTGTGATAATGATGTTCAATTTTATCGGTATGGTTTCCAACATATGAGCTGCCGCAATCGTTACAAGTGAATGTTGTATAGCCCATAGCCGTACAAGTCGGCATTGTTACCGCTTCGGAATAGTGATGACCTGTCGGAAGTTCAAGAACAGCTCCGCATGTTTCGCAAGTCTGCGGTTCTGTGCAAGTAGCCGCCGCGCCCGGTGTGTGTCCCGTTGCTGAAATTGCCTGTATCATCTTTTCGTCACAATGCTTGCAGTTATATTCCTTTACACCCTCGCTCTCACAAGTAGAATTTGTAACCGTGTGACCGTTATCCCATTCGTGACCTGTCGGCTCGGTGTAGTCGCTGATGTAAATATCGTCGCAGTTCGCGCAACTGTATGTTGTAAATCCTCTTGTCGTACACGTCCGCGCGGTTACTTTCTCGCGGTAATCGTGTTTTGCAAGCGGCGTTAAATCCGTGATGTACTTGTAGCCGCAATCAATACACTTGTGTTCAGTGTACCCGTTCATTGTGCAAGTTGCGGGGATTACGGCAGTCTGATACTTGTGGTCGGTCATTGAGGTATTTTCGGTGTAATAACTGCCGCAGTTTTTACAGGAGTGTAATTCCAATCCGCCCTGCTGACAGCTCGCTTCACGAATTACGATTGTGCTGTAATCGTGACCGTTTGCCGGAGTGTAGTTTGTTTTCTGCAACGCTCCGCACTCTGAGCATTGGAAACGGTCATAGCCAAGTTCCGTGCAAGTCGGGCATACCGTTTCAAGATAGCGGTAATCGTGAGTGTGAACACTGTTTGTAGTTACATTGTCCGAATTATCCGCAAGCAGCCATACATAGCTGACGCCGTTTTCCGTCATACTCTCGCCCTCGTAGCTGTAATCAATCTCATAATATACGGGGTAGTAACCTTCCTCCGTATAATTAGGCGCAGAGGTCAAATTGCATTTTCCCGCTTCTGTGCCGTAACGGATTTTGGTATGCACGCCATCCTCCGATAAATCGGAAACGGTGACGGTATGCGCTTTTCCGTCAACCTTGCCGTAGTAGCTCTGAATGACCGACTTTGCAGCGGCATATTCATTTTTCTTGTAACCGCAGTCCTCGCATTCGCCCGTAAGGTGGAAACGCTGATTGCCAAGCTCGCTGATAATTGTTTCATCAAAGTTATGAGCCTCCTTTTTTTCGGTTGCTCTGGCTTTTGTACCCTTACAGAACTGACAATACTGTCCCTTTTTCAAAACCGTAGTATGGTAATCATCGTCATACGGCGTGTATGTCGTATTGTCGAAGTCCAGGAAAAAGTCGTGGTCGCAGCTATTCAAGCCATACACATTCTTACCGAAGCTGTACGCGCCTTCGCCGTCAACCGAGTTTATCGTGCCGCATATCTGACACACAGATTTCGTCCAATGATAGGTCGAATAAGTCGCATCAACGCCCGGTCTGCCGTCGTCAATGTTTCCCTTTGTAACGCCGTCCGTCATTGTGCCGTCCGAATACTGTACTCCGCGATTAAGCGCCGTAGTACCCGATTTTGTGTATTCCGGCGTTCTGTAAGTCAGATTTATCGTGTCTTTATTACACACGGGACACCAAGCTGTTTCCTGTGTAATCGTGGCATTGAAGTCAAGCTCGTTTGTTCTGCCGTTTGACGTTATCCAAACGTCGGCGGGATCAATATACTCGTTCACCTGTGCCGCAGATACACTCACCGCAGGCAGTGCGCCTATCGTCATAACGGCGGCAAGCAGCCCCGAAAGCAAGGATTTAACTGAATGTTTTGTTCTCATTGTATTTTTACCTCCATAAAATAATTTTGTGGTTGTTCTTGTGAAAAGGTACATCGCTAAGGCGGTCTGCACCGATAAATCCGTTTCATCTATCACAGCTCCTTTCCGTGACTTTTATGTTCCGGCGATTTATTCACCGCGTCCTTTTTCGGTTCGACGGGTATCGCCATAATGCCTTTGCCCATTTTCAAAAAGGCTTCGGGCTTCTTGAACAGCTTTTCAAACTTTTCCCTGTGTTCGGTCGGCAGGGAATCAAAGTTTTCATCACCCTCGCCGCAGACAAAGAATGTTCCGGCAACAATATCGACAATTTTGCCGTTTTCGTCCTTTATGGCACGGTTTAGCTCCGAGCCGTTAATTTTGCCTCTCTCGTTGCATACAAGCACGACAGGCTCATCAAAGTAGTGCAGGGCTTCAATATATCCGCCGACAACGCTCTGCATAGAAGAAAGCCCTGCGTCGATTTCGGTCATTTCAGCATACTGACCGGGCTTCACGAGCAGGACTTCCAGTTTGTTCTCTTTTTCAATTTCTTTTCCATCGTCTGACTGATATTCAACTCCGACAAAATTATCTGCGTCTAAGATAATATTGCCGTCTTTCCACATATCCTCGGCTATTTGCAGAGCATCGTCCTTTGACGCGGCTTCCACAATTACCGTTTTTTCAAGCGTTTCGGTTATCGTTACCTCAAACTCCTTCATCGTCGCTCGCCTCACTTTCATCTAACGGCGAGAAAAAGGGACAGTTTTTTCCGTTATGATATTGCAAATAAGAGCATATCGGGTTTTTCGGATCAAGTCTGTAGATCTCCGCGCCTGTTTTACATTGGGGACATAATTGTTTGTTCATCGGTTCAGCTCCTCTCTGAATTTCTTTTCTTTGCTCGGCTTTTCATCCAATTATCCAAAAGTTTCAAAATTGTGTTTTTCATTTGGCTCGGTGTAAAGGAACGCGGGAAATATTTTTTGATTTCATCGGGTTCTATTGTGATTTTATCAAGGTCGCTTTTCTTTTCCTCCGACATAATCTCCCGCATAGCTTCGACAGTGCATTTGCCGCTTTTGCTTAATTTTTTTATGCGCTGCGCTTGTGACAGCGACGGCGCATTCTGTGAGTAATCCATTGCATCTAAAAAGCCCTGCTGTTCTTCTTGCGAAAGGCTCGCAAGCTCTACGGCAGGGGTAAATGATATTTCCTTGCTGTCCACTTTTTCTAACAGCTTTGGTTCAAGATTCGCAAGGCGGATATATCTCTCTATTTGTCTTGGATGTTCACCTGAATCCTGCGACAGTTTTTCGACCGTCCACGACCTTCCGACATTTTGTCGGAAAGTTAAATCATCGCGTTTTCCTTGATGTTTCAAGGCTTCCATTTTCATTTTATACGCAAGGGCGCGTTCGCTCGGCAGTATGTTTTCACGTTGTAAATTACTGTCCACCATAAAGATTACCGCTTCATCGTCCGTAAGGTTTTTCACAATGGCGGGCATTGTTTCAAGCCCCGCCGCCTCACAGGCGTGAAGCCGTCGATGTCCCGCGATAATTTCGTATCCGTCACCGTTAGGACTTGGGCGGACAACAGCCGGAGAAAGCACTCCGACCTGTGAAATGCTGTCTATTGTCTGCTGCATAAGCTCATCGTCCAACACCTTAAACGGATGATTTTTGAACGGGTGCAGCTGTGTGAGCTTTATTTCAACAACCTGATTTTCGTCCCGCTGTTTTTTCTTTGCAGGCATTTTCTATCACCTCCGTTTCGCTTGGAATATTGCCTGATTCAGCTTTGATAACCGTTTATGTTCTCTGAGCTTCTGTCGGAACGTCCCGCAACGACACAGCAGCACATAGTTACGACTCCGAACATAACACCCGATGCAAATGCCGCAATCAATCCTACCATTTCTACCACCTCCCTCCGTCGCCGTATAAATCGTTTTTGACCATATTTGACAGGTTTGTATCGGCTGTAGCAGGGATATTGAACAGCGAGGTTATCAAATACGCTTTGGTGTTGTGTATCTTTTCCGTCCGCCTTGAAAAGTCAAGCAGAAAAGCGTCCAGCTTGCCGTAGTCAATTTCAAGAAATCTCTGACGTACAAGCTCTGTCGGATACTGCTTTTTCTCTATGGTGTAGTACGGCGTGTCAACCGTAAGTACCTCAGCCATTACAGATACTATCTCGTCAATAACCGCCTTATCGTAATTCAAAACAAGAGCATCACACTCAATATTATTTTTTATGCGCTCCGTGTTTTTGTTGTATCTATCTATCCATCGGTTCTCTTGGATTTTCTGCATCTGCTCTCTTTGATTGATAGATGGATATTTAATAACATCAGTATTTAATTTTTCTTTATTTGTTATATCTATATTTAATTGCGTTGGATTTTCCGACATCGGGTTATCCGTAATCGGATTATCCGATATTGGATTTTCCAAACTCGGTTTTTCCAATATCGGCTGCTCCGTGATTGGATTTTCCAAACGCGGCTGCGGCTGCTCGTATATGGTGTATTCTATTGCTGCCATTTTGCCAAGCTCGTCACGCCCCTGCTTTCGAGTAATATATCCGGCTTTTTCAAGTTCCAAAACCGCCGTCCGTATTGCGTCAATCTTTTCCTTATTGATACGAGCAAGCCCCTTTAGGGTATAGTCCCAGTCGTCAGGCAGCGATAACATCTGCGACAAAAGTCCTTTTGCTTTCAAGGATAAATCCTTGTTACGCAGATGATGATTTGACATAACCGTGTAATTTTTGTTTTTCTCAATTCTAAATACGGACATCTCAACTCACCTCCCTATGGCGTTTTTTCTGCCGTTCTTTTTCTAATTTTTTGAGTATCCTGCGACCGTCCATATTCGTTAAGATTGAAAACCAGTCTGAGAGGAAGAAGTTTTTAACCTCGTTTCTTACGATCTGGGATTTAGCTCTCATGTAATCTTTTGCCGCTTGAACTACAATTGCATTGGCAAGCAATTCGTAATTTTCGTTATACATTGTTCAACCTCCATTTCAAAATTGGCAGCAAAAAAGCGTGTTTACCGCAGGCTCTTATCGAGCAGAGTAAACACGCTTTTTGTGTTCTGTATTAAATTTTTCAAAAAAACATCTGCTTAAAATAGCCAGGAACCGCATAATATCGGGCTTTTTCGGCTGTTAGTCCATAAATATCAGCAGGATTTCCAAAACTACAGTCAAAGAAGCTGTCGGGTAGAGTGCTGTTCTGATAGCCTTGAATTGCCACGCTGTTTTTCTGATATAGCTGCTGTGCAATTCTGCCGGAAATACTGTCAAGCTCTATTCCATACACTTTACATCCGCTCAGGCTGTCAGGCATCATTCCCTCAAAGTTTCCGACGCCCATTGAAGGGTCTAAGATATTCCCGGACTTAAGTCCCATATTTTCAAGAGCATTGTAGATCGAACGTATTACCAACGGCGGTGTGTAAAATGCAGTCAATGAGCTTTCACGAGCCGAGGAATATTCGGTATCTGTCAGCAGGTTTTTCAGTTGACTATACTCCGTATGCCAATTATCTTTAGTTTCATCAAATGCATCCGACAAACCACCCCAACCGACATATCGCGATAAAATCTCCTGCTCCTCCGGCATTGCAAGCCTGTGTTCTTCTTCAAGCGTTTTCAACATTTCGATAGCAGCAATGTTATTTTTAAACTTCTCCTTCGGACCTCCTACTCCGAGGTTATCGTCTGTAATACGGAAATTATGACGCTCCGACATTGGTATTTCGGGATAAATCACGGTGTTGTCAACCCTTGCGGATTTCGGTCTTTTAAAATTTGGTGTCAAGTCAGACTGTTCAGTTTGCACTTGCTCGGTTTCCTCTGTGTGTTCACTTTTCTCCTCCTGCTTTACTTCCGCAGTCTGCTCCTGTTCCGTCAATATACGCTCTACCACGTCTATTTTTTCAACACGGTTTATCGGAAATCCAACATTATTTTCAAAGGTTACGTCTCGCATACTCACGTCACCGCTTGTATAATCGACACTCTCAACCACAAAACTACGCTCATCAATAACAAGATTTCTTCCTATTATATTGTCATACTCCGCTTGCGCTTCTATTCTCTGTTTCACATCATCCGGCAAATCCTCATAATATTTGATTTCACCGGTTTCATCTATGTGCGCAACGGTTTTGTAATCGCCGTTTTCTTCTTCAAGCCTGTTCCATACAGTCGTTCCGTTTCCAAGACTTCCAAACCCAAGGTCATATTCCTTTTGCGGAATATCAACGACATAACCGCTTTCATTAAGAATCCGTGTATATCGTTCCAAAACGTGTACCGGAAATCCTGTCATAGGAATATCACCGTTTTCATTATGCCTGCGTGTTAATGTAATCTCCAGAACCCTTGCGGCTTCTACTGCTTCTTCACCGTAAATCTCATAAAAATCACCGACTTTTTCAAGCGTTATATTCCTAATCTCCGCCAATTCCTCCGCAAATTTATATGCACAGCCCGCCGTCAGCCCCGTTGAATAACCCTTTAAATCATTCATCGTATCAATCAGACTTTGCCGCGTCTGCGGATTTTTTATTGCTTCACTGATACCGATTTCTGTTTTGTCAATCAGATCCTCAACCTGATGCCGGTCAAAATATTGCTTTTCGTAATTCTCCAAAAGGTCGGTAAAATACGCAAGCCGTTTCGGCAAGGTCTGCATACGCTCATCTTTTGAAACGCTGTCCCATTCATCGGTAATCATATTGTGCAGATAATCATACTTTTCATTACGGATTTTCTGCTGTTCCTGTTCTGACCTGTACCGCGGAATATCCTCTGCAATTTCACGCTCGGTTAAATACCGATTCGATTTTATAAGACTGTCAATGCGCTTTTCAGCTTTATTCCATGGAATTGTTACTTTTGCCAGAGGTGACATAATATCACTGCGGCTGAATATAATACCCTTTGCATCATGCCATTCGTTAAAAACCCCTCCACCGTATCCGCCTGTGCCATATTCGTTTTTGAGAAAATCGATACGTTCTTTTCTGTCCGTATGCTCATTGAAATACAGATAAATGCGTACTTTTCCGCTGTTGTAACCGCTTCCGCGCGTCAGCAGCCTGTCAATTTCATCCTCTGTGATAAAACTCGGTGCTGTCTGCGTTGTCCTGTCCGAAGTAAAGGTTTTGTGTTCAAGCCGCAAATCCTCTAATACCGATAAAACCTTATCGGGCGAATACAGCCGAAACCGCATTATATTTTCATCATCAACATACAGTCTGTTTAAAGCGTCTGCTACGGCTGTTGCCGCTATCACATTTTCAGTCTGACTGAATAATTCCGCTGTTCTGCTTATGGTATCGTCATATGCTCCTTTAAACCACTCTTTGTTGAAATATTCCTCCAATTCGGGATATTCATCACGGTTTGAGTCACGATACATTTCGTAAAAATTCACCGCCGCCGTTCTGCGTTCAAACTCATTCATACCGTCAAGCGTTTCCTGCGGTGCAAATCGTCCGAGTTCCAGCAATTCGCCGATACGTTTTTCCGCCTGTTCCCACGAAACAAGCTCACCGCGTCCGCTCGCACGTTCACCGTAAGCAATTTGTATTCCGTTGGCTGGTCGTTCCGTTTCACTCCACTGCTCGCCCATGCGTCCGGCCTCATTCCACCATACGGAAACCTTGTTTCCGTCAAAGATAAAGCCTTTACCGCCTGTGCCGTACTCATTTTTAAGAAAAGCAATATTCTCCTCTGCGGATTTGTTTTTGCTGTACTGAACGCATATTCTCATAACGCTGTCGCGATCATTGCCGCCTGTGGTCAATACTTCATCAATAATCTGCTGTGGCATAGAAAAAGCAGAGCGTTGGACTTGCTCTGCTTTTTCTATCATATTCCGCTGTTCATCTTCCGTAGGGAACGATACATCAAACAGACTTAATTGTACACCAGTTCCGGCAGTATTATCTCCTCAGACGCGTTTTGTCAAGGGGGAATTTCATAATTTCAGAAAAATTTTTATAGATCCATATGTTTTTGTCATCCATCTCTGTTGTCGTTGGAGTATCACTATCTCCGCGTAGGGTGTGAAAGCACCCCAACTACCGTCGGGATGCTGCATAGAGATTATTTGGTTGACCCATTTTCCGTTTCTGTAGTTCTGCATTAAGCTCAACACCTTACAAATATCTCATTTATACAGTCCTTGTATCTTCCACGGTATAAGAATCCAAGATCCATTGTTTTTCCACGGGAATCCTACACTTCCGTCTTCTAGCTGATAGGAACATCCAAATTCAAAGTGCTCAGTATGAACAACATTATTACTTTCCCATTTTACTAAAACAACTATTTTAGATAGCGCAAGCGCACGTTCCTCTATTTCTTCTATTTCATACGAAATAAAATGTTTGTTCTCGAATAGTTTTCTGCATTCCCCGGCACGCTTTTTATCAGAACTCTCATACGAGAAAATGTTTTTGAACCAAACAGATAATTCGCCATAATTATTGATGTTCCAAGCATTAAAAGCTCTAATTAGCGGTATTAAATACGGGAAATCCTTACACTCCTCGACTGTTGGTGTTGGAGAAATAATCTCACCGATTCTAACATCTCGTTTTACCCATTTTTGAATTTCTTCTCTATCAACAGCATTTTGCTTTATCTTTTTCAATGACTCTGAACTAGGTGGTGGATTACACTCTTGTTCAAACTTTCGCTTTCGGACATCTTCGCTATCTTTCATATTTATCCAATCTGCTAAAGCAAACATTAAAGATATACATTTACAAGAGACATATTTGTTAGCATAATTAAGATCTCTGCCATGCAAAATGCCGTTTCGATAAGGCAATCGGATTTCGTCATGGTTTGTTTTGTTTCTGCCCCTGTTAAATATATCCTTTAATTTTGTCAAACCATCACTACAACCCACTAAGCAATCCCATGCGGAAACATCAGTTCCTTCTGCAAAGAACCCTTTGCTTTTTGTGTAATCGTTGACTGCACCATCAATTATTATCAAAAATAGGGGAATACTTGCGTGATAGCGTTCAGCAAAATGATCATCAAATGCACATTTAATCAATTCATATCGTTCCATAAATGGTTTTGCTTTGTTTTTTAACCAATACATAATATCTTTCACGTCAGTTTGGTAGTATTTAATTAAAACTTGTTCACCTGCATCAAGTCCATCTGCTTCATATGCCTTAACCGCATTTTCCATAAGAGACATATTCATTGAATCATATGCGCACCACCCTGCATCGGAAAAATACTTGTTAAAAGATTCAGTAAAATAAAGTATATTTGCCAAATTAGCCTCTAACTCCTTTATTTGTTGACGTTCTTCTTTTGGTAAAAATACAGATAGCAATTTTGACGTTTTTATGTCATTCTGCAATTTGTTAATGCTATGTAAATTATTATCTGGCATTTTATCATCTTCCTTCCGAAAAAATAACTCGTGTAAAAATGGTGAGGCACCGAGGATTTGAACCTCGATCGTCCCCTTCATAAGTACATCCCAAAACAAGCGATGTACTTATGAAGGAGGATGCTTTACCGTTAAGCCAATGCCTCATTTGTTTATTTAACCAAGCAACTTAGCAACCTCTTCCTCCCAGTTTACGTGCGTAAATCCAGGATACAATAGACCGATAAAATGTTTCACTTTCTTGACCGCTCTTGAATGAGACCCCGGCTCTTGGAAAGGCTTTATTAAGTCAATCAAGTTTTCTCTATGGGCTTCAATAATAGTATTTATATCGTACTGACTATTATTAAAAATAAATTTTGCAACATTATAGGCAGCTCTTGAAAATAGCACTTGATCGTCAAAAGTGAGAGAATTCAAATAATTGGGGGCGCTCAATCTTGGATTGTCTGTTGATTTTATCAAAGCACGCTTGCTTTTTATTGCTGCAGAAAGATCTCCATTATGAACGATGCTGTTTCGAATCAAGCGATAGTATCCACAAATAGCTATATCGTTTTTAATGTCTTTTTCAGTGTTCGGAATGGCTATATCAAGTGTCCATTCCAGCCAATCGTCTTCAGCTTTTTTTGCGAGTTCTGTAATATTAGTAGGAGAACCGGGTAACTGTTTAAACGTCTTAAGAAAATTCTCAAAACAAGAATGTATATTCACAATATAACTCTTGCTGATTCTGCGCATATAATCTTCAGCAAGAGTAGATACATTCAAATTGACACTTTTCGCTAAATTCTGTAAATCACTTTTTAAATTTAACCCATAATCTCTTTCGGTTATTCTAACTGATAGTTCTACATATTGATTTGTAGCATTAACATATCCTAATTCATTTTTGAATGCCGACAAAATATTCTCACTCATCACCATCCACACCTTTGCATATAAAAATCTACAATAATTATAGCACAAAAATGTGAAAAATTCAACCGTTTTCTCAAATCAAACAGAAAAAGCGGAAGCACATCGTTCAAAATGTTACAAAAAGCATTCCCGTTTAAAATACAGACGATTCAAACAGACAATGGAACGGAGTTCACAGGACAGAAAAATAAAAGATATTATAGCTGTAGATTGCCCTAATATCTTTTATTTTATTTCCGGTTCAATATCATGAAATATTTCTGAATTAAAAAAATCGCAGATTGTAATTCCAAGACCATCGCATATTTTTTGTATTGTTGATACTGTGGTGCTGTTATTTCTATGGCTTATGATATTACTTAAAGTCGACTGAGTAATACCGCAAATTGTAGATAGCTTATTGACCGTAATATTATTTTCATCGCATAATTCTAGAATACGTTCTTTTACAGCAAATCCTATTGTTATTGTAATCACCTCTAACTAAATTGAGTTATATATATTGTACAAAAAAATCGCAAAAAAGTTTACCTCAAAACCGTTGACTACAAGAAGATTTGATGGTATAATAAATTTATTATTATCTTTTGGAGGGCTTGCTATGAAGAAAAAATGTATTAGCACAGCATTGACAATTTCGCTGCTAATATCATCAATATCTCCTATATTTGCTTTAGGAAATAATACGATAATAGAATCGATAACTGTTGATAACAATGAAACTGTTGAAACAAAACAGCCAACCAACATATCTGATACTGTAGATAGTACAGATTTATTAGTGGAAAATGAAATCAATGAACCGGTATCATCAAATGAGGATAATGGTATTGCATTAATGTCTGTTGGCGATGAACTTGAATCAGTTGATGGATTTAAGTATATTGTTTTGAACGGTACATATTGCAGCATAACAGGATATACCGGAGACAGCAAGGATATAACGATACCATCGGAAATCGGGGGATATATTGTACAGAGCATAGGCGAGCGCGCATTTTACAATAATGAAACCATTGTCAGTGTCATTTTGCCGAACACGGTTGAAACCATTGGAGGGTACTCCTTTTATAACTGTGCGCATTTATCATCAGTGACATTACCAGAAGGTTTAACAACAATCTATGCATATGCATTCCAAAACTGTACAAGCCTTGAAAGCATTC
>JAUNPN010000016.1:17997-35721 GCA_030536655.1 bacterium
GCCGAACGGAATTGAAACGATAGGTTCATATGCATTTCAGAATTGTTCGGGACTTCGTCTTATTAATCTTAATAATGAATTAAAAACAATAGATTATGGAGCATTTGCAGATTGTCATGGACTTGTGAGCCTTATAATAAATGATAAATTAGAAACCATATCGGATTATGCGTTTGGAAATTGTTCAAATTTGACTGCTGTTACTATTCCTAAAAGCGTAAAAACTATGGGAGAAAGTAGTTTTTACGACTGCTTGCGACTAACTGTTTATTGCTATTCGGGCTCTACAGCTCATATGACATCAGAAAAATCCGGATATAAATTTTTCTTGCTCGATGAACATGAGCACAAATATGCAACTACTATAGAAACCTCACCTACTTGTACCAGAGGCGGGTCGCAAATTAGAACCTGTACTATATGTGGATACAACTATATTGAAGTGTTAGAGCCAATCGGACACGGAGAAAGCGTATGGAAAACAACAAAAGAAGCGAATTGTACGGAAGAAGGAATAAAAGGTAAATATTGCACAGTATGTAATGAATTATTAGGAGTGGAATATATATCTGCAACAGGGCATAACTATGAGGATAAAATAGTTGAAGCGACTTGCACGCAAGAGGGATATGCTTCACACACTTGTAAAAAATGCGGCAATACATACACAGACAATCATGTAGATAAATTGCCTCACAGCTACGGTTCATGGATAATAGATAAGCCTGCAACATTGTATAACGAAGGCGCAAAACACAGAATTTGCTCCGTATGCGGATATACCGAAAACGCGGTAATTGACAAACTCGGTTCGGAGGATGTAGATACGGAATTGGGAACAGTACATTTTGAGGTTGTTGATTCTACAACCCAGACTCCGATTGAAAAGGCGAATATTTATATATACGCATCCGAAACGGAAAAGTACACGCTTACAACTGATAATAACGGCAAGCTCACTCAACTGCTTCCGGTAGGTAAAAATAAAATATCGGTATACAAAGACGGGTATCAGATAAGAAACCTGACAATAAACGTAACAAAAGGCGAGCAAACGCTTGATAAAATCGGCATAAGCACACAGCCATTGGTAAAAGGTGAGCTTAAGTCGCGCGTTATGACGTATGATGAAATAGTTGACGCAGGCATTAATGTTAATGCCACGGGCAACCAACACGTGTATAAGTATGAAGTAAAGATGGATTTCGGCGCGGAGGTAGATGTTCTCAGTTTGATAACGTATTTCATGGGAGACGGAACCTTTGTCGGCAGTCTGGGGCAAAACGGTGAGTCACATATTCTCAATCAATACAGTTCAGATGGCGGAGGCGGTAGCAGTGATGAGGAGATATATTATCATAGTCCGAGCTATGTGCCGGGTGCCGGTGGAGGCGGTGGATATGGTTTCCCGCTGACGTTAAGCAACGGTGACGAGGTTACAGTATATCCGGTTTCCGAAAAATTCTATCTTATCATCCGTGGAGAGGTCAGATGGCTCAAGGAGATGTTTGATGTTGAATTGCTTGTATTCAACAATTCTACGACTGATTCGATATCGGACTGTGAAGCAACACTTACGCTGCCGGAGGGTCTGTACTTAGCAGAAATGATTGAAGGTGAACAAAGCCTGACACAAACGATAGGCGACATCGAAACTGCAACGCCGGGTAAGGAAGCCCCGTCAAAAGCGGTGCATTGGTATGTAAGAGGAGATAAAGAGGGTACATACGATATTTCTGCGGCAGTAAGCGGAAAGATGATGCCATTTGAAGATGAGTTTAACTACAATTACACGGCAAAGGATCCGATAAAGGTGTATGCGGGAAGTGCGCTTAATATGGATATCACAATGCCCGATTCAGCTTTTTACGGCGAGGATTATCCTGTAACCATAGAACTTACGAATGTTTCGGACAGAACTATTTACGGGCTTTCCCATAAAATAACAGATGTTATACAGGGACATATTGTCCATTACTCGGACGGAAGTGTCAAAGAGGAGGTATACAAGCACGATAAGGATGTCGCATATATAAGCGCGCACGAATTTAAGCCTGGTGATAAGATGGTGATAGAAATCACGAGCAACATTATGTTCCAATCGAAAGTCATACAATATCAGCTTGAAAAGCTGTGCGGAGTTGTTGATGATGTTGAAAAACTTATGAATATGATAGATGCTGTAAAAAAGGCTTCGGACTTGATTCAGGGAACATATAATTTTATTAAAGGGGCAAACGGAGCCATAGACAGTGTCTTAAAGAAAAATCAATTTAGCAGCATTGAGCAGAAGAAAGCTACAAATGAGCTTCTGAGCCAAACAGCTAAGCTTCTTGCGAAATGTGAAAAAGGTGACAGTAATACAATAACTGAAATCGAAAGTAAATTAAAAGGCTCAAAAAGCTATAAAGAGCTTATGAAAATCACGGAAAACCCGGATTTGCTTGCGGCAGCGTCAACATCGGAGATTATGTCAATACTGTCATCTGTGAATGCTATTATCAATTCAACACCTGATAGCGGAGAAGAATTCAATATATATAGTTCGATAAAAAAAGCAATAGAGGCGATTCCTATCCGATTTGTGCTAAAAGATGTTTCCGTTACCACGTTAGACGGCTCTACGACTGAAATACCGTATTCTATACACCGCACGAAAACAGGCGCACAGTATTTTGGTGTTGACGATGTAGGCAGATACCTGTATGATCTGATTATGGCAGCTGTTGGAGAGGTGGATGTTCCGTGGTATTGCGAGATACTCGGATTATCCGACCCGACCTTCAGCAAGGTATCAGAAGAAAGGATAAAGCTTGTAGAGGAGCAGACATCGAAGTTTGCGGCTAAAACAGCAACCGGAGAAACTAAAGTCAAAGCGTGGATTGAGTATGCTTCCACATTAAACGCTACCGAAGGAACATCAGACGGGTATTTCGAGTTGTCCACAGATGCGAAGGATGCAGTGAATGAAAACGGAGTATTGACGTTTACAGGAGATGCATTTATAGATGTTAAGCCTTTGGGTATACACAGCGGAACACTCTATGTTGAAATGGACGGTGAAGTAGTTAAAACCTACGAGCTTGATGTTGTCGAAAATCACGTATGTGCAAGCGATACATGGATAACGGGAATGAATCCGTCTGAGAACGAGAGTGGATTTAAGGTTAAGAAGTGTGACATATGTGATGATATAATCGATATAGAAATAACATCCGCCTGCACAGAACATTCATACAGTGAGTATAAGGTTGACCTTGAAGCGACAGAGGATGCGGACAGGGTTATGTCAAGAACCTGTATAAACTGCGGACACATTGACTATGCTGTCGAAGAGGTTTTACCTGAAATCAGCGGCATAGATATAAAGGGATATACAGGAGTATATGATGGTTCGGAGCATACTGCGAGCGTTGTTGTACCAGAGGGAGCTGTTGTTAAATACGGCACCGCGCAGGATGAATACAGCTTAGCAGAGATTCCGAAATATTCAAATGTGGGAGTTTACACTGTCTATTATGAGGTATCATTGGAAGGTCATAAAAGAAAAACAGGCAGTTTTGAGGTTAAAATCGAGCCGAAGGAATTAACAGCGGAAATGGTTGCGGATATTCCTCCAATGACACTTACGGGCACGCAGATAACCCCGAAGGTTGCAGTAGTGGATGGCGAGCCAAGTATTATAAGTACGCAGGATTATGACGTTTCCTACGGCGTTAACATAACTGTTGACGATGGTGGAAGTGTAGTTATCACGGGTAAAAATAACTATACCGGAACCGTTGAAAAGACATTTAAAATAACAAGAGCTCAATCGGAAACCACAGCGGCAGATATGAGCGGAACTTATGGTGATATAATTACATTAACTGCTAATGTGGTTATGGCAGAGAAAGAGGAAGAAGCCGCATTAGCGTCTGCGGATGTGAACATGGTTGAGTTCAAGCTCGGAGAGGTATCGCTTGGAGCTGCAGAGGTGGTATACGAGGACGAACTGAATACGCGCGGTACAGCGATGCTGAACGTGACGCTCGACAAGCGGTTTGCAGTAGGAAATAATACTGTGACGGCGGAATACGGCGGTGGTAAGAACCTGCTTGACAGCATGGACAGCAAAATAATCGTAGAAATGCATAAAAAGCCGATAGAATATACCGCTACGGGCAGCGACAAGGTATATGACGGAAAAGCAAGTGTTTTAACAACGCTGTCGGCAACCAATCTTATACCAAATGACACTGTGACTCTTACAGCCCCGGCGGAGCTGTCGGCAATAAATGTAGGCGAGTACACCGAGGCAACGCTTGGAACAATTGCGTTGAACGGAGTTGACATCAAGTATTATTCAATCGAACAGCCGACAAAGCCTGTTGCTTTGACCGCGCCGATACAGGTAATTCCAAAGCCTGTTTCGAACACTGAGCCGAACGGCATCGTTATCACCGATATTGCCGATATAGAATTTACAGGCGAGGAAATCACTCCGAGCATCAACCTGACAGATAGCAAAATCCCGGGCGGAGCGGTGGATTACAGTACGGCGTACAGTAACAATATTGAGGCGGGAACCGCAACGGCGACAATGACCTTTGAAGGCAACTACGCAGGCGTGATGACAAAGACCTTTGTAATAACAAGAGCACAATCGGAAACCACGGTAGCAGATGTGAGCGGAACATACGGTGATATAATCACATTGACTGCTAATGTAGTTATAACGGAGAAAGAGGACGAAGCTACATTGGCGTCTGCAAATGTGAACACAGTTGAGTTCATGCTCGGCGAGGTGTCACTCGGAGTCGCTGATGTAGTATACGAAGATGAACTGAACTCACGCGGCACGGCAACGCTGGAGATAACACTTGACAAGCGGTTTGCAGTGGGCAATAATGCTGTGACGGCGGAATACGGCGGCGGTAAGAACCTGCTTGACAGCATGGACAGCGAAATAATCGTGAATATGGTTCGCAAAAAGCTTGAGTATACAGTATCAGCAGACAGCAAAGACTATGATGGAACCGCCGAGACAGTCGTGTCGATAACGCCGATAAATCTTATCGATGGCGATGAGGTAAGCATAATGACCACAGGCTTGCTTGCATCATCAGAGGTTGGCAGTTATTCCGAGGTCAGCCTGTATAATACAGCGACTGAGGGTGCGGATGCCGAATATTACGAGTGGCTTGTTCCGCAGGAACCAGTAGAGCTGAGTAATGTAATTGAGATAAGAGATGTATGTAAGCTGCTGTATGAGAACGGACAATGCACTGTTTTATCGGGCTCCCCGATTACCGGTGTATTGATACTTGCCGTATATGATTCGAATGGCGCATTGGATTCTGTTACATACGAAAACCTCGTGAATGTTCAAAAGCATACTTTTAAAACTGAAACAGATGGCTCTATGACAACAAAAATCATGCTCTGGGATAATTTTAATAATATGATACCATTGACCCAATCTATATCATTTTAATAAAAATAAAAGAACCTCATAAAATCTGCTGTTAGGGTTATGTATTATATCGAGAAAATCCGCCATTCGGCGGATTTTCTGCTCTTAAAGGGGATATCAAAATCATTTTTGTTACTTGAACATATTTTTTCTACTTACCGTAAGTGACATATCAACGTTCATATTCGTAATTTCTCTTTTGAGTACTGTGATGAAATGCGGTTTCATGCTGCTTTTGTCGTAATCGCCTACGGAGGGACTGCTTAACAGGCTTTTCATTCAATTCAGCATTAACTGCGTTTTCTGCGTCCTTAAAAATATCACCACTGTACCTATATCCATAAGTCTCTTGTAAGGTTTCATGTGTTTTTCTTCTATTCGCGGCACGAATAGCAATACATTCCACTTGTACAGTTTCCAGGTTCTCAGGCGGAATATTATCCCGTATTTTAATATACTGTGATTTTTCCGCCTCACATTCTTGCTTTAATTCTGTATTCTTCAAATTCAATTGTTCTGCAACATAAAGGTTATGTCTGAAATTTCGTTCAACTGTATAAACCTGTTTTTCATCGACACAGGATAAATCATCAAGTACAGATTTTTCCTGGAATTTCAATTCTTCAATATCCCCCGTCACTGCCGTAAGTTGCTTTGACAATTTAGTGTGTTTGACTATATTTATCGAGGGACAGGCTTTTTTCTCGACTTGTAGTTTCTTCTTTGTAGATATTTTATCTTTGAGATCAGCCGAGATTTTCTTATAACGTTTAAGCAGTGTCGGAATAATGCTGCGTTCAACTTCAATCTGTTTGAGCTGCTTGATGTTAAATCTTAGTTGATAATTTATCAATAATAATCTACCACGAATATCCTCCAACGCAGCGGCGATATTCGGAATAGACTTTTTAACCTTTTCGATAAGCTCCTTTATCAACGCTTTAAGTTCACGCACCAGTGCATTATCAGCCCTGATTTGTCTGTTTATCTCACACCTGTCGGAAACACCACCGCGCTGTTCAATGATACGTGCGGTCACGCCCTCATGTATTGTCGGCTGTTCATCAATACCGCGCTCCTTGAAGCTGTGGCAGTCTATAGGTTTGGAAATATTATTATTCTCCAAAGCCTTATTGACAGCCGTTTCCCATGCTTTTCTCCATTTCAAAAGCTGTTCCTCGCTGTTCCATTCGGCGCAAATTGGATTTTGCCGACCATAGCGGGTGCTTTTCGGGTATTTATTAACTCGCTCGTAATTGTTGGCAGCGGCTTCCGAAGGCGTCATATACACTTTCTTTTTACCTATACAATATTGATACTGTTTCTCCCAGCCGTCAGCCTGTGCGGTCTTAAACTCTTCAGAGGTAAAACCGCGTTCTTCATCGCCGCATTTACATAGATATTCCTTTTGCGTCTTAGCTTGCCATTTACCTTTATTATCAAGCGGACGCACTGTCAATAATATATGTGCGTGGGGATTGTGTCCGTCTGTATCGTGTATGCTGTAATCCGCACACATACCCTTGTCAACGCATTGCTCAGATAGAAAATCGCATAACATAGTTTTCCACTCGTCAAGCCTCAACTCAACGGGCAAAGCGACAATCAGCTCGCGCGCGAGCTGATTATCCTTTGACTTCTCAGCAGCTTCAACAGCGTTCCAAAGCTCCGCGCGGTCTTGCCACGCTGCCGGAGCATTTGACGGCAGAATCACTTCGCTATGAAGCAAACCGCTTTTCTTGGTATAGTTGTGCATTACGCCGTCATAGTCATTGTAAATCTGTGAACATGACGCGTAAGCAGCAGCCGCGACAACGGAGCGGCCTGTGCCGCGGCTTATCATCTTCGCTTCAAAATGGTAGATTGCTATTTTGAACACCTCCATATGGTCTGCTGTGCAGACACAAGTTTTTGTTTCTTTTTTCTAAAAAGAAAATGAGCGACAGCTCATATTGGCTAAAAGCTGCCGGTGACAGGTTTTAGCCTACAGCCGATAAATGAGTACTGCTCATTTTGCATTACGTTAGTAATGCGGTCAATCCTGCTGCGATTGACATTCGGCTGTACCGATAATTACGCTTGCGTGATTATCGGAGCCCTCTGCTAAGAGCGCAACGTCTGCCGCTAACTGCGAGCAATATCACCGCCGATTTCATCGGTGGTGTATAAGTGCGCCCTTCGGGATAAAAATTAGGGACGCTTCGTTTTCCCGAAACGCCCCTTGCGGCATTATTGCCGTAAATTACTTCGTAGGTACAGCTCCAAATCGTCAAGTTCAATCGCTGTAACGTCAGGCAAGACCTTTTCCAAAATTGCCCCTTCTTGAATAAGCCGTCGTGTACGGGCTTTATGCTCCTTTTCACGATTTCGATTTTGCGCCTGTTCAAGCCTGTGCTGTGCCTGTTTCAATTTCTTTTCGTTTTCTGTCATTTTAACCATTCCTTTCTGTACAAAATGATGTGTTTGATGTAAAATGTACAGCAGAAAAGCATGAAAATAGCAGTAACCGCCGACTGTTTCAAATTCAACTGAAATAGCGGCAGTAACTGCTGTATGTTTTACTGTACAATTTGATTTTTTGTACAGTAAATCGTTGCTGATTTTCTGTACCTTTAGAAATTATCGGTAAAATCAAGAGCGTCATCAAGCGAGTTGTCGTCCGCGCTCTTATGCTCGGTCTGTTGTTCCGTGTTCGCCGATATAAGCTGTAATAAGCCACCAATCGCATTAACTGTCGAGGATGTCTTTAAGCCATTCTCAATCGTAGTAATTATTCTGTCGAGAAAAGCGTCCTCTTTGTCTCTTGTTTCAAGGTAGTGGTCTTGTTTAATCCGTTCCTGTCTGTCAAAATAATCATTTACGGCAGTGACGATAGCGCTACTGTATGACTTATATTTCTTCCTATCCATATTCTGCAAGTATTCCCACGCTCTGCGGTCAGCTTCCTTGTCAAGGTTTAAGCGGATATTGGTGCTGATTTTGTTTCTCATACCGCACCGCCGTTTCTGCGCAGCTTACGCTCCGCAAGCAACTCATAGCCTTTTGCGGTAGCGCAAATATCGCTGTTGATGATTACACGGTCTTTGTTGACATCGGCAAAATTCTTTATCATGCAACTGCCGCCGCCAACAATATATAGCCGCATAAGCTCTTCGTCATATTCGTGTTCACGAAGTCTGCGGAATATGCCTTTTACATATTCGTCTGCGGTTTCTGTAATGGCAGTTAAGTACCTTTCGCTTATGTCCGCTACTCCTGTCCGTATAACTCGATCAAGTACCGTTTCATCAATATTGACACCGTATAGCTTCATCAGATTTTCACGCACTGCAATCATACATTGATTTGTACCGTATTTTTCGGTAAAACACTTTGCCTGTGTTGGTCTGCACTCGTTAATATACATCACATTCATAGTGCCGTTGCCGATGTCGGCAAGCATATTAACTCCCTTAAAATCCCGAAGCTTGTCGGCAACGGCTGAGAATCCCTGTGGTGAACAACTTGCTTGCAAGTTGTAGCGAGCAAATCCGTAGGATTTGTGTTAGCGTAGCAAAAAATATATCCGCACCGACAAATTCAATGTGATAATTCACATCTTTAAATGTAAAATCCGCGCTTTCATTCTGCAAAAGATAGCTTTTGAAACTGTCCTTTTGCTCGCTTACCCAAGTAAGCGGTAAGCCTGCTGCGATATGAACATGTGCCGTTGTTATACGGCGGATATGTAATTCCTTTGCGATAGCGGCAAGCGTGAGAATATAATAGTCCATATCCGCCATTTTATCGGGAATAAATTCCTTGTGTTCTTCTCCGATAATATAAAATCTGCCCTTGTATATCAGCATATTGTTTTTGAACGTCGGCTCTTTATCATAGGCGGTGACACCTGCCCGAAAGCAGGTGTGAGCCGTCTTAATATTGCCGTAGCCGTGGTCAATGCCGATAATTGTAATGTTGGTGTTAGTCATAATATCAAGTCCTTTCTCATTCGCTCGTTATGGGATGGTTTTGAATAATTCGGAAGAGTTTATCCTCCATTGTTTCAGTTCCATTTTCGGCAAGATATATCTTGACTCTGTACAGTGTTGAGCCGATACGTCTTGTCAGATAAAAATAATTGGTGTTTTTCAAAATATATCTCTCCTTTGCTTGACATAAATATGTTGATAGTGTATAATTAGAGATATGTAATATATTAACGCGCTAAATATATTACTCCCTCTATAAATAGGAGAAAAACAAGAGGTAAAACGGAACTGTTTTCAAAACTTTTTTCAAAAACCACAAAAACTTTTTGGAGGTGATACGGCGGTGTTTAAAAACGATATTAACGGGCAGGAACAAGCGGAGCTTGAATTTGCGATTGCGGAAGAAAACGCCGCTATGTCAGAGCTTGAAAAGCCTGAAGATGACATTCCTGGCGCTCCGCATAAAAAGCAATTAGTACGTGATACAAAAGCGGCTGCGTTAGAACGTCTCGAAGAAGCGGCGCGGACAAAAGAGGATTTTGAAAAGGTCGTTGATTTATGGGACAAGCGCGATGCTAACCGAGAACGAAAGGAACGTTATCACGAAATCTGTCGCGGCGACAACATACCACTTGATTATAACGCAGATGAAAACGGTGTTTGTTTTCCGAGAACGCTCAGTAAATCAATATGGCGGCAAGTCAGAAAGGGCGATTTTGAGGACGCGATATATGACTGTCCGCTTGAAATACAAGAACTCGTGACAGAGCCGTATATGTATAAAATTCTCTCGGAATTATCGGACGAACACAAAGAAATTCTGTACTATATAATGAAAGGTTACAGTACAGCGCAGATTGCTTGTATCAGAGAGCAGTCGGAAAGAAATATACGCAAGGTCAAAAATACAATGCTCAAAAAGATACGAAAAAGGGTATATAGTTACCTAAAAGGCAATAAAGAACACGATTTTACATTATTAGAGAAAATTTTTGTAGCGGATTATCGGAAAGGGATTGACAACAGCAAATAATAGTGGTAATATATAAGAAGATATAACAGATTACAAAATGAGGTGTTATTATGGAAAACAAATCGGCAGAGGAAGCAATGCGCGAACTGACTATGATACTTATGTATCTGTCACGATTTAAGAATACTGACAGGTTCAGAATGGATGATACCGATGATTGGTTTGCTTGGAAGGGCTACGATTTTGACGTATTGAATGAATTGAATGATGAAGATTATATAAGGCAGGGAAGTCGACCGTCACGGTCAAAATCCGTTTATCTAACAGAAGCCGGAATAGCCTTTGCAAAGGAATTGATGGCAAAATATCATATTGATGATTGGGAGAAGAATTGATTATGGAGGAAATTTTTAAGCACTCAAATTCGTATTGGGTAAAATACAGCGAATACGAAAAAAGAAGAAACAAGAACGGCAAACAGTATATAGCGCCCGCACCAAAGTCTGAAGTAAAAATTTTTAAACCGCTCGAAAACGCGGAACAGATGGTTGTCGACGCTTTAAATGTTGGTCTTGTTTGTATGAGCAGAGAGTCAACGGAGCAGGATAAAGAACAGGCAGTTCTCGGCTTTGTTTCAGAATACGGCTTGCTCGGCTTTATGACAGCAATTCCTACCACGCCTAAATTTATGGATTTTGATACTGTGTATCTGCTGAAAAATCAATTTATCAAAGCTGAAACTATGTCAACCTATGATTATATTGATATATTCTTCCCTTTTGAAAAGCTCAACATTACCGGTAATGGCGAAAACAGAAAATGGGATATTACTGGAGATGTTCAGATGATGGCTCTTGCGATGACCAAACAGAACGAACCCATGGCCGCAGGCATGGAGGCTCAGCGCAGCTATGCGGAGCCGTATGATTGGCTTGTCAGACAGTTTAAGGATTGGGCGTTCACATTTTACACAAGTATACTCTACTATAATGATTTTGATAAGCTCGGTGATGAGGAAAAGAGCCTTTACCGACAAGCTATGGCGTGCTTTGACGGTATCGCGCCGACGTACCATATAGAATTGCGTGACACACCGACAATAGTGTGGGACTTCCATTCGCTCTTGCTTGCGATACAAATGATGTTCAGCTTTATGCTGACAAACGGTGAAAATCCGTTAAAAATCTGCAAGCACTGTTCAAAGGTGTTCAAGGCAAGCCGACCGAAAACCATATTTTGCAGTCCTCAATGCAAGAACAGGTATAACGTATATAAAAGCAGGGCAAAGAATAGGAATAAGGACTAAATGTTTAGCCTGATGTACTAAAACAGCACATTAGTCTATGCTCATTCTATATATTTTTTCGTATATTGTATTGATTTTTTCGTGCGAATCATGTATAATATAAATGCAAGCAAGAAAGGAGATGGTCGTATGGCAACGACAAATATCAGTATTCGTATGGATACCGACACAAAAGCAAAAGCAGACGCACTGTTTAGTGAATTGGGAATGAATATATCCACAGCTTTTAATATTTTTGTCCGTCAATCACTACGCGAGGGCAGAATACCTTTTGATATTTCCCTCAACAAGCCTACCAATGAAACTATTGCGGCTATGCTCGAAGCAGAAAGGATAGCAGATGACTCGTCTGTAAAAGGTTATACCGATTTGGACGAAATGTTTGCTGACCTTGCAAAATGAAGCCTAAGTATATCGTAAAACCTACTGCGCAATTCAAAAAAGATTATAAAACAGCGATTAAACGTAATCTTGATATTAACGAATTACAAACGGTTATCAAAACACTTGCAAATGGCGAGAAACTTGACGATAAATATGCTGACCATGCACTACAAGGACGATGGAAGGATCATAGAGAGTGTCATATTGCTCCCGATTGGCTGCTGATTTATATACTGAGAAAAGATGTACTTGTTTTATCGCTTGCAAGAACAGGTACACACGCTGATTTATTCGGTAAATAATTATTAAGCAAAAAAAGGGAAATGAAAAATCTGAAATTTATATAAATGTCGGAGCGCAGCCGTAATGACTGCGCTCTCCCCGACGTAATCCCAAAATAGAATTATGACGCATTTTCAACTTGCTCCGTTGCATTTTGTTGTGCCAATTCTTCTTCGTGCGTCTTACGCTTTTCGCGCTTTTTCTTCTGATATTTCTTAACTGCTTTACGATTATTCTCTCTGCGCTTTTTCTTTTTCGCCATGTCTGCCAACTCTTCTTCTGTTGGTTCGGGAATTGGAATGTCAAATTTGCCGATAAATTTGAAGTATATTTCAACCTCCTGTACCCGCTCACCATCAACTTTTTCGGGAGCGTGGACAAGAATTTTATCTACAAATTCGTTCAGCATCGGCGTAGTTAATTCCGAAAAATCCGTGTATTTTTCAACCAAAGCCATAAACTGCTCCACGCGGACGGTATCCTCGTTATACTCAGTCAATTTGCTTTCTTCCAGAGAAATTGTCTCCTCCAATTCAGCCTGCTCTTTTTCATACTCCGTCATAAGCGCGTCAAATCTCTTTTCCGACAGCTTGCCGACAGCGTAGGACTCATACAATTTCTTAATCAGCGTGTCTAATTCAGAACAGCGTTTTTTGCTTTTACTGATTTTTCGCTTCAGTTCCTTTGCTTCGTCCATCTGACGTATCTTTGCCCTTTCGCGTACCTTGTCCATAAATTCCTGCTTGTTTTCAATGGCATATTTGCTTATCATTCGGATTGCGTCCAATATCAAAGTATTGATAACCTTTGTATTTATGTGATGTATGAAGCATCTTTTATTTTCTTTGTAATATGTAATTTTATAGGTGGAACATTCATAATAATCATAGGGCCAATATACCGTTTCGGGTTCGACTGACAGATTATACTTTTTCCCTTTTTTAGCGCCTCTGCGGTTATACATTTTTGCACCGCAGTCGGCGCAGTAAACAAGTCCCGTCAGCGGATTTGGCGTACCAGTGTGGTCGGTACGGCGAACCGTTTTCCTCAGCTTCTGTGCTAAATGCCAAGTTTCCTCGTCAACAATGGCTTCATGTGTGTTTTCAAAAATAAGCCATTCCTCAGGCGGACGCATGATTCGTTTCTTATCTTTATAATTTTCTTTGTAGGAACGAAAATTCACGGTATGCCCCATATATTCGGGGTGCGAAAGAATACATCGAACCGCCGATGCGTTCCAATCATACGGAGCGTCCCAATTAACTACGTTTCTTTGCGTACCACGGTTTTGCCTTGCAAGATATATCGAAGGTTTTTCTATTCGTTCCTCTCGCAGCTTCGTTGCTATCATGTAAGTACCGTAGCCCTCAACCGTCAGGTTGAATATCTTTTTTACAACCGCCGCGGCTCCCTCGTCAACTATCCAATGATGTTTATCCTCGGGATCTTTTTTGTAGCCGTATATCGCTTCGCAGGTGGTATGTTTACCTGCATTTCCTCTTGCACGAAATGCCGCGACCTGCTTTCGGCTGCAATCGCGTAAATACCACTCGTTCATAATGTTGAGGAACGGCGTAAATTCATTACTGCTTGCAACACTGCTGTCAACTCCGTTTGTTATGGCAATAAAGCGTACCCCATTTTCTCTAAAGAGGACTTCTGTATAAAATCCGGTCTGCAAGTATTCGCGTCCTATACGGCTCATATCCTTTGCGATAACGCAGCCAACCTTACCGTTTTCAATGTCGGAAATCATCTGCTTCCACGCAGGACGCTCGAAACTGCCGCCGGAATATCCGTCATCCGTGTAGTGGACAAGGTTTGTAAATCCTTGCTGTTTTGCATAATTTTCAAGCATTTCCTTTTGGTTGATGATACTGTTGCTTTCGCCCATAAGCTCGTCATCTTTTGACAATCTCTCGTATAAAGCTGTAATTTTCTCATTTTCTAATTTTTTGTTACTCATAAAAGCTCCTTTCCGACCGACGGCTCATTTAAACGAGCCGCTGGTCTGTAAAATATTTTAAAATTTATCCCTCATTAATAGGAGAAAAATCGGGGTAAAAACGGAACTGTTTTGAAATAAATTTTTCAAAAATATGTATTTTTTATACACCGTTTTTAGCGTCAAGTAAAAGTTTCCTTGCTACGGTAAATTCAGCAGCATCAACAGCAGGAATATTCCAATAACAGAAATCTCCGACCTTATCAACAGCAGGATTATATGACGGGTTTACAGATTTGTAAATCAATGTCTGAGCTTCTTCATAAGCCATGTAATAATCCTTGCCATTCTGAACATCGACAATCAAGTCCGCAAGTAAGACCTTTAATTTTTCATTAAGCTGATTATAATAATCGGGGCGTAGATACATATCGCGTACTATACGGAGCGCGTTCTGTGAAATTGCCGATAGTATTCCGTAGCCGTAACCGTTTGTCTGCCCTGCGATAACCGCATTTCTAATTCTCGCATTCGCTCTTGCGCTCGTCATTCCGTATCCTGTGCCGTTATATACTTCGTCAAGAATGTCTCCTATAATATTTTCGGTGGTTTTGATTTGTTCTTCTGTTGCATTCATGGGTGCGGTTTCTCTCGGTATCAGTGCGGCATTTGCCGTAAGCGCTGACAGTGATAAAATCGCCGTGATTGCTAAAATACTAAATTTCTTCATTTTCGTATGCCTCCTCATATACATAATCGTGGTACAAGATTTCCTCAACTCTTGATTTAATTGAGCACATTCGCCGTACCCATTCTATTTGGTCGGCAGCCTTTAATTCCTCGGTCACGCCCTCACGCTCCGCCATTTGCGGGACAAGCCTGTCCAACATTTTGTGACAGATCTTGTCAACATCGTCGAGATGTTTTAACAGCGTACCGTTCAGCATCATAACCGTGTAGGCGGCTGGGCGGTGTTGCCTCAAGTATTCGCGGCGAAGCATACCGTATTTACCGATGTTGTAATGCTTGTCAGGGACGGTCAAATTTGGAATAAAGTAATCGCCATATTTTGTATAACTTATTTCCATATTGCATTTCTCCTCTCTCTGTGATATAGCGGTTGAAAGAAATTTTTATAGGTATGTAACTCTCAACCACCTTTTCAGATATACAACAGTTTTTATTGCGCGCATAATAAAAAAAGAAGTATAATGTATTAGGTGTTATGAATTCCACCCTTTACATTATACTTCTTCGGCTGAATGGAGAAAATTGTTCATCAAACCTATCCATCGCAACGGATCTTTCGCTTTCATTGTTTCCGTCACTCCCTCCTGCGCCGCCATCTGCGCTACTATCTGCTCTATCTGCTCCGCTGCCGTCCTGTCCACTTCCTCCAAGTGACTGAACAGCTCGCCCTTCATCATCAGTATCGAATACAGCGGCTTGCGGTGTTCTCTGAGATATGTCCTTCTCATTTGCCCGTATTTGCCTATCCTGTGTTCCTCTGTCGGAACCGTCAGGTCGGGTATCCGGTAATCGCCCACTGTCTTGTATGCTATCTCTGCCATCGTCATCATTCCTTTCAATATTTGTTTCATTTCTATTATATCTTATATCTTGCTGCTGTGCAAATTTCTCATGTCTTTTTTCAGCTCTTATCGTCTGTGATATACTGCGAAGTGCGTCCTCTGAAATCACACTGACCGCACTGCCTAAAATATTCATGACCTCCGGTGTATTAAAATCACGGATATGTTCAAATTCGGAATAGTCAAGCATACTTTCCGGCTGCAAATTCATACGCTTCATAATCATATATGCAACAGACGCTTCTGCGGTTTGTCTGAATCTCAAATCAAGATTGACGTCATCAAGCCCCGCCAAAAGACTTTCACTCTGCAAATACTTCAGCTCACGCAGATAATCAACTTTATTATCCTGCACCGCATTATGAGCCGCACATAAAACAGCGTCATAAATTGTAGTTGTGACCTTTAACTTTCCAAAGGTATTTTCAAGCGTTTCAACCACTGCGTCCTTGTATCGCTCATCATACTGCCAAAGCTGCACATCATAGCCGTTTCTGCTGTTCGTATCCGATACATCAAAAACATACTCTAAACCCATGCGGTTCCCGTCCTCACGGAGCAGTGCAATACCCTTTGCGCCGCGGTTTACCCACCGGTGCATGGTATCATTCCAGACTTCAATCCGTGCACAAGCCGTAGCATCAGGACGCTGTGCATAAATCAGCATTTGGTCATTGAATGAATATTTATATTGCCATGCCGCTGTATCTAAAAACGCTCTCCAGTGACGGTAATCTGACAGCGAATCCGATGTGTCTTGCAGAAGCTCATATATTTTCTGTGTTTTGGTCGGCAACTTCTTCACCTCCAATTCTATAAAGCATCTTCAAACTACTTTTTCTTACCAAATAGCTTTATGATAACCATACCTGCCGCTGTCATTCCAATTGCCGTTATTGCAATAATCTTCTTTACCATATTTACCGCCTACCTTTCAAATTTATTTTTCTTATTTTTAATGCGTCTTTGCCCGCGCATTACATCTGTGTCGTGCTGTGCCTGAGCCAATGTTTTGTACTTGCCGCAGTCAAGGTTTTCAAAAAACCTATCCGAATCGCGTCTGTCCATACATTTAATGCTGTAGCATAACTGATTAAGCTCTCCGAGCGTGTCCGATTTTGTGCTTACTAAATCTATAATCTGCTCTCCGCGACTATCATTTGGATAAAGATGTATTTTAAGCGTTCTCATATTATCCAGTCTGATTAAATCCTGCGGCGTAAGCACGCCCATATCCTGCAATTCCCTATGCAGCTTGATTGGCGGACATGAAAGATCTACAGTCAGGCTTTTATCCAAAAAACTTATTTCTGATGTAATCACTTGTATCACCTCCATCAAGGTCAAATGCCGCTGCTCATTATCGCATAATAATCCGAATCCTCGTCGGCTACCTCTGTTGATGCTACCGTTGTCAGAATGTATACCAAATCAGAAATCTGCATTATACCGATATGTAAAACAGCAATGTCCATGCCGTCAACGCCTGTCTTAAACTCTGTGCTGCGGTTTATTATTTCCAGAATCCACACTGCATCCGCTGCATCATCGCCCATAACCGATATATACAATTTTAATTCTGCTATCATAGCATTAAACAGTGCTTTCTCCATGTTTAATTTTATTTCATTTTCAAAATTCATCTCTATCCTACCTTTCCATGTCCTTGCTTTTGGGTTTTATCCCAACTGCTTTCATAAGTCCCTGCATTGTCTTTTTTGTACAACCTTCAAAATCCGCTTTCCGATTCATAAAGCTATCGAGATTGCCGCGAAATTCCGGAGTTCCCGCATCAATCAAATATCCGCGTCCCATA
>JAUNPN010000159.1 GCA_030536655.1 bacterium
CAAGTTCAATGCGTGCTAAGCCGTTAGGCATTAATTAATCAGTGGTTCCTTAAATGTAATGATATTTTTTTCTAAGCTTAAACAGGAAGAAGCCTGTAATAATAACAGCCATAACCTCAGCTGCTGTATTTGAAATCCAGATACCGTCTATATCGAGGAAGATCGGGAAAATCAGCACAGCGGCGATCTGAAAAATCAGTGTTCTCATAAAAGAAATTAATGCAGAAATCAAGCCGTTGTTAAGCGCGGTAAAAAACGATGAACCAAAGATTGCAAAGCCTGCGAACAGGAATGAGAATGAAAAAATCTTAAACGCATGAAGTGTCAAACTCATTAAATCTTCGTTATATCCCACAAAAACGGCGGCAAGCGGACTAGCTGCCAATTCCGCAAAAATAAACATAAATACAGCGAAAGTACATATGATGCAGGAGCTTTTCTTTAATAAGCTTTTAAGCTCATTATGTTTTCCCGCTCCGTAGTTATAAGCAATGATAGGGGAGCTTCCTACAGAATAGCCGATAAACACCGCAAGGAAAATCATGCTTACATACATAAGAACCCCGTAAGCAGCGACACCGTCCTCTCCGGCATATTTCATAAGCTGAACATTATACAGCATACTTACAATAGACGTTGATATATTGCTCATGAGTTCGGAAGCTCCGTTGGTGCAGGCGTTAAGCAGTATCCTGCTGTCAAGCACAGTCTTCGTCAGTCTTAAAAGGCTTGTATTGGGACGCAGGAAATATATAAGAGGAATAATGCCTCCGACAGCCTGGCTTAAGGCAGTTGCTGCCGCCGCACCTACAAGCCCAAGCTTCAATATGCTTACAAATACTGCATCAAGAATAATATTGGTCATGCCGGACGCTATGGTTACCGCAAGTCCGAGCTGAGGCTTCTCTGCTGTTGAAAAGAAGCTTTGGAATTCGAATTGCAGCATATAAAACGGCAGAGCGGCAAGAATTATTCTGCCGTACAAGACACAGTTTTCAAGCAATTCACCTTCAGCGCCGAGAGCGCATGCCGCAGCACGGATAAAAATTATTCCGAGAACTGCAATAATTATTCCGCAAATTATAGTTGTATAAACAAAGAGAGAAAACATACGGTTTGCTTTTTCTTTATTTCCTTCTCCGAAGCTTATGGCAATCAGCGTGCTTCCTCCTGTTCCGAACATGAAACCTATCGCGCCGAGTATCATAAGAAACGGCATTATAAAATTTACGGCAGCAAAAGAGGTTTTTCCGGCATAATTAGAAACAAAAAAACCGTCAACTACACCGTAAATCGATGTGAAAATCATCATTATGATTGACGGTAAAGTAAAACGCAGCAGTTTTTTGTATGTAAAATGCTCTGAAATACGTATATTCATATAGACCTCCAATTAATTCGTTTGTTTTTGCTTTTATTATATTTGAAAACTTCATTAGTATAACATAATTTCATATTAATGTCAAGCATCATATTGCTTTTTCAGGCAGAGTACGCAGTGTAATTTTTTTATATTAAAGTTGATGTGCTACTTGCAATTTGAAACAATGTGTGATATACTAATTGTGTATCGTTTTACATAGACTGCATTATTTTAATGCAGCGGGATAATTGAATAAGTCAGCATACATGGAGCTTATTCAGAGAATATCATAAAAATTCTGAATGGAAATAAGTTTGGAAAAAGATAAGCGGCGCATCTTGCAGTCATTCGGGGCTTGAAATACAGCGTACGACTGCGCCCCTCATAACGGCAATCTGATTGCTTCTCTTTTCCCAAACGCATTGGTGAAAGGAGTTCAGATTGTAACTATGAAAAGACAAACACGCAGTGAAGCGCGGGAAGCTGCATTCACACAGATATTTCAGATAAATCAGCATGGTGAGGAGCTTGACGCAATGATAGAGGAGCTTCTTAATGAAAAGCCGGAATGTGAAGATAATCTCGGATATATACAAACTGTTGTATCAGGTGTAAGAGAGAAGCGCGACGAGCTTATTGCGGAGATTGAAAAGTATCTTAAGCCCGGCTGGACGGTAAAGCGTCTGTCGAAGGTTTCGCTAACTATCCTTAAGCTTGCATTATACGAGATACAGTATCTTGATGATGTGCCGGAGAAGGTGGCAATAAACGAGGCGGTCAATCTTGCGAAAAAGTTCGGCGCGGACAATGACGCAAAATTTGTAAACGGCGTTCTTGCATCCTTCCTTAGCAGCAGATGATGTTTCTCGGCATTGATACCAGCAATTATACAACATCAGTCTATTCTGTTGATTCGGATAATATCATAGGCAGACGAAAAATTCTTAAGGTGAAACATGGAGAAAGAGGTCTTAGACAAAGTGACGGAGTGTTTCAGCACATGAAAAATTTTCCGGAGCTTTTCAGAGAGCTTTGCTCAGAAATTAACACATCTTATATTCGAGCTGTCGGAGTTAGCACAAGACCGAGGAGTATTGAAGGCTCATATATGCCTGTATTTCTTGCCGGAAAGGGGTATGCAGAGGCTGTTGCCTGCGCACTTGGGGTACCATTATACGAATATTCGCATCAGGAGGGGCATATCATGGCAGGAATACGTTCCTGCGGTGATTATTCACTGCTTGAGGGAGAATTTATTTCGGTGCATATTTCCGGCGGAACGACCGAAATTTTAAAGACATGCTATAACGGCAGAGGTTTTGACAGTGTGATAATCGGCGGAACGAGGGATATAAGTGCCGGGCAGTTTATCGATCGTACGGGTGTGGCTATGGGACTGAGCTTTCCGGCAGGAATACAGCTTGAAAAGCTGGCTCTTACTGCTGAAAAAAGGGTAAGTCTTCCTGTAAAGACAGACGGTTCATGGATGAATTTATCAGGGGTTGAAACAAAAGCTCTTAGATTGCTTGAAGCAGCAGAGGTTGATAAGGCAGAGCTTGCGATGGGAGTTCTGTATGAGATAAAGCGTGCGCTTGTAAGGACGACAGCGGCGGCTTTGGAGCAAACAGGACTTAACAGGGTTCTTATTGCCGGAGGCGTGGCGTCGAACAGTATAATAAGGGAAGGACTTCTCGGTATGCCGTATGATGTAAAATTTGCATCAAAGGAGTTTTCGAGTGACAATGCAATGGGAATTGCGGAGCTTGCCGGGTTGGAATATGACAGGGAATATGGAAGTAAGAACAGGAACAGTATCGCAGATTAACGCGTATATCAAAAAGATACTTGATCATAATATAATACTGAATAATGTAAATGTAAAGGGCGAAATTTCAAATTTTAAGCGCCACTTTTCAGGGCACATTTATCTTACGCTGAAGGATGAGGGCGGTGTGCTTAAGGCGGTAATGTTCCGCGGCAGTGCGTCAAAGCTGACCTTTGAGCCGACGGACGGCATGAAGGTTATCGCAAGAGGACGGGTGACTGTCTATGAAGCAGGCGGTTCGTATCAGCTGTATATTGAAGAAATGCGTCCGGACGGAATAGGTTCGCTGTATGAGCAGTACGAAAAGCTGAAGCGGCAGCTGGAGCGGGAGGGCTTATTTGACAGCAGTTACAAGAAGCCTATTCCTAAGTTTCCGAAACGCGTCGGAGTAATAACAGCGGCAACCGGAGCGGCGGTAAGGGATATTATCAATGTAATAACCCGGCGTTATCCTATGGCAGAAATTGTGCTATATCCGGCACAGGTGCAGGGAACCGGTTCGGCGCAGTCGGTAGTAAACGGAATTGAGTACTTTAACGCAAAAAAGAATGTTGACACGATAATTGCCGGACGAGGCGGAGGTTCAATAGAGGATTTGTGGGCATTTAACGAGGAAATTGTTGCAAGGGCAATATTTGCCTCGGAGATACCTATAATTTCAGCGGTGGGACATGAAACGGATTTCACAATAGCGGATTTTGTCGCTGATTTAAGAGCTCCGACGCCGTCAGCAGCTGCTGAAATTGCGGTGCCGTCGTCGGCAGAGCTGCACCAACGGCTTAATGAGATAAATTCAAGGCTTATAGGAGCTATAGGCAACGGTATAAGGCACAGGAGACTTCAGCTTGCGAGGTGCCGTCTGAAAACACCGAAACAGAGGATTGAGGAAAATGCACTTAGGCTTGATGCGGTGACTAAAAGGCTTGAAAGCAGTTATACAAGGCTGCTTACGGAAAAGAGCCGCAGACTTGAAAGATTAAGCAGTGCGGCGGACAGCGGCTTTAAGCTTAAGCTTTCTCATGAGCAGAGAAGATTTGCATCCTGTGTTGCAAAGCTTGATGCGCTGAGTCCGCTTGCGGTTTTGACTCGCGGTTATGCGATTCCGTTAAAGGACAACTCTGTGGTAAAGAGCGTGAAGCAGGTAAGCACAGGCGACAGGCTTGAAATAAAAATGCATGACGGTGCTGTAGAATGTGAGGTAATTTAATGAAGGATATGGATTTTGAAAAACAAATCGCAGAGCTTGAAAGTATAGTAAGAGAGCTTGAAAGCGGAAGCATCAGTCTTGACGAGTCGCTTGCTCTTTTTGAAAAGGGTATAAAGCTTACGAAAAGCTGTCAGAAAATGCTTGACGAGGCTGAAAAGAAAGTAAGCATGCTTATAAGCGACGGCAGCGGTGATATGGTTGAGAAGGATTTTATAAATGAAGAATGATTTAAAACAGAGTCTTAAAGAAAGAATAGCATTGATAGATAAGTCGCTTCATGCCTATGTTTGTAAAAAGGATAATGCCCAGAGTGTTGTATATGAGGCAATGGAGTACAGCCTTTTCGCGGGAGGCAAGCGGCTGCGTCCGGTGCTTATGACAGAGATGTGCAGGATATGCGGCGGAAGCCTTGAGGAAGTAATGCCTTTTGCCTGTGCAATGGAGATGATTCACACATATTCACTTATTCATGACGATTTACCGGCAATGGATAACGATAATTTAAGACGCGGCATGCCTACAAGTCATATAAAGTTCGGAGAGGCAAATGCAATCCTTGCAGGTGACGCATTGCTTAACCGCGCATTTGAGGTTGCTACAGAATACAGCGGGGATACTCCGGCAAGGGCACTGCGCGCGGTGCACATGCTGGCTGTATCATCGGGAACAGAGGGTATGATAGGCGGTCAGGTTATCGACCTCAGCAGTGAGGGCAGAGAAATTTCTGTAGATGAGCTTAGAAATCTGCATATACTAAAAACAAGTGCGATAATCAGAAGTGCCTGTAGTATAGGTGCGCTTATCGGCGGAGCAAGTGAGGAAGAAATGTCGGCAGCGGATACATTTGCGGTTAATCTCGGTACGGCTTTTCAGATCAGAGATGATATTCTGGATGTTATAGGTGATGAGAGGGAGCTTGGAAAGCCTATAGGCTCGGATGCCGAGCAGTTGAAGAATACATATGTAAGCTTACTCGGACTTGAAAGATCGAAGCAGCTTGTAGAGGAATATTCAGATAAGGCAAAGGCGGCACTTGAAATTTTCGGTGACAGAGCTGATTTTTTGAGAGAGCTTACAGATTATTTAATTATTAGAAATAATTAGCGTGAAAAATAAGCTTGCTTCTTTTCGGCGTTATGGTTTAAGCCGCTTTAGGCGGCATGGAAGATTAACTGGAGAGGATAATAGATAGATGAGTCAGATATCAGGAATACTTGGAAATGACATATTATGGACATCGCTGAGCGGCTGGCTTGCGGCACAGGTTATTAAGGTTATTCTTGTCTTTATAACGAGCAGGAAACTTGATTTCAGAAGGCTTACCGGTTCGGGCGGAATGCCGTCATCACATTCGGCAATCACTATGTCTTTGACAATGTCTATCGGATTTGTGCATGGGTTTGACAGTGCGATGTTTGCTGTTTCGATGATATTAACTTTTGTTGTAATGTATGACGCTTCCGGGGTAAGACGGAGCGCCGGACAGCAGGCTGCAATTTTAAACAAGCTTGTTGAGGACTGGGGCAACGGTAAGTTTAATAATACGGATAAAAAACTCAAGGAGCTTTTGGGACATACTCCGCTTGAAGTTATAGCGGGTGCGATACTTGGAACTTTAATTGCGGTAATAAAATACGCATGATTTGTATGCAGAGAAGGGAAGGATAACTGTGGCTTCAAATCAGAATGAAAGAATGAGAGAAATCAGGAAAAGAAAGAATGAGCGTGAGAAGAAACGCAAAAAGATAATGGGTATTATCTTTGGCGCGGCAGCGCTTCTTATTGTGGTAATTGCAGCGGTTTCCATTGCAAGCTGCGGCAAGCAGAAGGAAAATAATCCGGAGGTAAATGTAATGACAACGGCTGCTCCGCATCCAACGGAAAATCCGAAGGGCAGCAGAGAAATTGATCAGACATTCTATAAGGATTCGTGTTTTGTTGGCGGAACATTTATTGCAGACTTGAGCGAGTACGAATTTGTGGAAAATGCCGATTATGTCTATAGAGACGGCGCAAGCGTTTCGGGGGCGATGAAATTAGATTCGGAAAGCGAAACGAAAGCAATGGTTGAGGAGCTTAACAACAACAGTACATATAAGAAAATATTCCTTTCCTTTGGAGAGGCAGAGCTTGGTGACAGCGATACTGAGGAGTTTATTGATAACTACAAGTCGCTTATCAGCAAAATAAAGAAATATCAGCCGGATGCGAAGCTGTTTATAATGGCTGTGACACCGGTTACAGAAGAAAAAAATGATGAGAATGAGGGCGGATATACAAATAAGAATGTGGAAGCGATGAACGGTCTTTTAAAGCAGATTGCCAAGGATACGAGCGCTGTATACTGTGATTTGTTTGAAGCGGTGGCAAACAGCAAAGACGTTCTTCCGGAGGCTGCGGCAGAGGACGGAATACATTTGGAAAGAGCATATTGTGAAAAGGCTCTTGTATATGTTCAGAAGAATTATACAGATGAAAAGCTGAAAAACGGAACTGATACATCAGATGATACAGATGAAACATCTTCCACCGATGAAAGCAGTTCATCAAGCGGAAGC
>JAUNPN010000160.1 GCA_030536655.1 bacterium
ATACATTCTTTTGTGTATTTTGACAAGTACTTTTTATTTACGGATAGACTCTTAACATTACGCTCATTATGATTATAATCATGATAATATACCTTTGCATAACCATTACTAAAATTACTAATTCCATTTTGACCAAAATCAGCCACCACTTCTCCGTTTTTATTTATATATACATTATGTATACTCCCATCTTTTCCAAAGGTTGTGACAGGAGCCAAACCATTATGGAATTCACTTTTCAATATACCTGCACCGTAATAATCTCCATCTATTACTTTATTTCCATTTTTATCAATAAAGAAATATTTATATTCACCCAAGTAAGTGTTGTTCGCAAGATCATCGTAAATTGCGGTATCATAAACTCCAACTGCAGCTAAGCCTTCCGAAAAATTCAACGCATCATCATATATACAAGGTATAAATTCATTTCCTTCTAAATCTATATATCCATACTTTCCGGCTGGTTTTTCGAAGCCGACATCATGTCCTCCCGCCATAACATATGCGGTTTCATTAACAAACTTTCCAACATAGGTATACTTTGGAGGTACCTTAACGGCTCCATACTCATCATTAAATCCCCACAGTCCCTCGCTCGTTAAAAATGGAAAAAGTCTCTCTCCATGTTTATCATCATATCTAAAAATAGAGATTTGCCGTTTGTTTTCATTCCATAAAATATCCAAGTCAAATATTTCCGATAATTCTCTCAACGGAAGATATGCCGTACCGTCTACAACAATAATATTGTTCTCCAACTGTTTATTATAGCCGTTAATTTTAATATCAAAATCTACAACATATGCATTTACAAATGTCGATAAAATTTTATTATCGGCATTCTGTTCATGCTCATTCATTATACCTATATTACTAATTTCTATTGTATCTGTCAAGTCATTCCACACAACATACAAGTTTAAAAGTTCAGCAGTTTCCCTTATAGAAAGATATGTTCTATTCTCAAAAAGAAGTATATTGTTCTTTATTGTATAGGTCTGATTATTATAGCTGATCAAAAAGTCTACATTTTGTGCTGTAATATATTTATCTTCTGCTCCCACACTGACATTGTCAACAATACACATTATAAACATTATAATATATAGCATTTTTTTTAACAAAATATTCATCTCCTAACTTATATAAGGTGCTATTATATCATCGAACCCTCTCGAATCATATATAGATGTATCTTTTAACAAAGAACTTGCAGCCATCATTTCATAGTCTAATTCTGTTCTTCCTGTCAATAGAGCTTTGTTCATTATTGATTTTACATGCTTGTATCTTGAATCCTTATAAAGATCTCTCAACCTAAATGCAGCATGAGCAAATTCATGTGCTGCAATCATTTTTAGTTTATCCAATGTATATTCACCGTGTCCTGTGCGTATATACATATAAAGTTCTTCATAATAATATGAATAATACGGACCACCTTCTGTGAAAATTCTTGTTATTATAGGCAATGCATCCGCAAAGTCTTTACTGCATTTTTCTAATTCAACTTTAATATTTTTGCCTTTATAGGTTCCACTCCACTCATCTTCTATTCCTCTTATAATTGCATTCTCATACTCCTCTACTGAATACTTAGGAGGATTTTTTGTACCATCAGTATAATTCGTATCTAGCAATACATATGCTTTAATTGTGATAGTGTCAGATTCCTCTACCACACTATATCTGTTAAATTTTTCGATTTTTCCTCCATTTAATAAAATATTTCTTGCAGATGCTTCTTTTGTAATATATCCTGCCTTTGCAGCATCAACTGCCGAATTAATATTACTAATATTCTGTTCGCTTAACCCCTCTAAACTACTTTCTATTATATCTCCAGGTGCTAATCCGCTAGGGTCCGAAAACATAACAGGATTACCATTGCAATAGCTATACCAGTTCAATCCATCCTTAATTGGATCCTCACTAATGAATCTTCCTGTACTGCTGTCGTAGTATCTCGCACGTAGGTAAATATTATCCGTTTCCTTATCGTAATACTCACCGCAATAGCGGAATGGGTTCATGTCACTTGATGCCTTATTCTGCTCAACACCGAACGCATCATAGGTATACATCTTTATTATGCTTCCGCTCTCATTCATCAGCATATGTTCCTCCGCCCGATACTTGGTCAAGACCGATAATATTAATCGGTGATGACTGTCCGGTATACATTCTTACCTTGTTTCCGGCTTCATCGTAATAATACTGAATATAGCTGTCCACTGTTGTTCCGCCTGTCTTGTATGCGGTTACCTTTGTCGGCTGCTGACGCCAGTTGTACTCATACGATACCCTGTCGTATGTTGCTGCTGCTCCTGCTTCATTATTGCTTACCCATGTATCTGTTACATTTCCAAGCTTGTCATATGCCGACAATGTGACTGATTTCAGATTACTATCCATTACCTTTTCGGCTTTTACCTGTCTTCCGAGTGAGTCATATTCATACCATAGCGGTTGTCAGTCATGGTGCAGCGCTTTTCTGCACCATGACCTACATTTGATGTAAAATATTTTTGTATGGAGGTAACTATTTTATCTTGCGGCGTTTTTTTAGCCAATTATATTTTTGACTATCTTTCCGCAGTTTTTTCTATTTATAAGACAAGAAAAATGTCCTCTTATTTTATAACTTAATCACAACACAGCAGAACCGTCCGAGACCACTTGTGTTCTAGATTATTTTTCCTCAATATGTTTTATTGCATATTCTAATGTTGAATTTACAGCAACTGTTTTTTCCGTCTTGTTTAATTCTTTTAATTTAGTTAAAATAATATCTTTATTTTGACTATTTGATATATCAACCAACACATTTATAACAAAACATCGTATAGTATAATCATTATTACTTAGTTCAGACAATATGCACATGAGTTTGCTCTTGTTGCCTAAAATATATATTCCACTATTTGCAGCAATTCTTATTTCACAATCATTTTCATTAGCTAATATATATTCTAATTGTTTTAATGCCTTTAACTTACATTTTATATCCAAATGTTTAGATATGTCGCGCACTGCAAGTATTGCATAACATCTAACCATGTTATCTGGATCTCCATTTGCAACATCCAAAAGCTTAAATAAAACCTCATCATCAATAAAAACGGCCAAGGAATCACACGCATTTACTCTTACTAAATAGTCCTTATCGTTTAACATATACAGTAAAGTACTTTTTGCTGTATATGTCAATGATTTACACATTACTTGAGCAATTCTAATCCTAACTTCCTCGTCTGATTCGTATATCTTCTGAAAGATAATTTCTACTCTCAATAGCATTTAACCTGCCTAAAATATTTTCTTTCAATTTCTTCACCTCAAATTTTAATTTGCATATTGATAAATCATACTAGGGTCACTCGTATAACAAAAATATACAACACTTGATACTATACCTACAATAGTAATTATATTTTGATTCACATTATCCCAAAAAGTATCCTCTGACATTTCTACACTTGGCGCATTATAAATTTGATAAAAATCTGGTATTATTATACCATAAACTTCTGATTGACTATAATGGCTTTGTCTCTTTTGTTTATTTCTATTTCCTCTTAATTTTTCTTCTCTTTGGTATTTTCTTCTTTCTTGACCAGATAATGATTTATCTCGTGCTCTTCTTGAAACTTCTTCATCCGAAAGGTCTCGTAATCCTGAATCTCCTTGCGTATGACTGGTTTTCGATAAAACAATATTAGTAGGAATCGGATATAAGTCATTATATATATCAGTAATGTTTACTCGTTGTCCAATTTCTAAATATCCAGGATCTGCATAATTTAATTGCAGATATGCTGACGCATTTCCAACTTCTGCGTAGGATATACTAGACAATGTATCCCCATCTTCTATTACAGCATACACCTGACCATCTTCATCTTTTTCCAAATAATATAATCCTACAGGATCCACTAACATAATCGGATTACCACCACAATAGCTATACCAGTTCAATCCATCCTTAACAGGATCCTCTGTGATAAATCTACCCATGCTGCTATCGTAGTAGCGGTTGCGCAGGTACATCAATCCACTTTCCTTATCATAATACTCGCCGCAGTAACGGAACGGATTCGTATCGCTTGATGTAATAGTACTCAACTGATTTCCGAATGCGTCATATGTATAATCTCGTATACTTCCTTTAGAACCGTTCAGCGTTGTTACAGTATTGCCATGTGCATCCTTGACATAGAGAATATCGCTTCCGTTTATATTTCCGCACTGTATTCCGTCCGGTCCGTAGCTGTATATGTTCTTGACTGTACTGCCGTTTGTTTCTGCCGCAAGATTCTGTCCATTCCAGATAAATCCGGTTACGGTACTTCCTACAGTTTTGCTCTTTCTCAGTCCATTCGCACCATAAGTATAGCTTGCAGTTGTACTTCCCTTGGTATACCCCGTAAGCTGATTTTTTGCATTATAAGTGAAGCTTTCTATATCATGGCTGTAAGATGACAAGCTTGCTGACATCATTGTTCCGGTGCTGTAACCAAATCTCTGCTTAAATGTCTGATTTCCGTTGTTGTCGTAATAATACTGATAACCCTCCTCCGCTCCGCTGCTGTTTGTTTTAGTTTGCTTTGTCAAGCGGTTATTCAGGTCATAAATGTTCGTCATTACATAGTTTTCATCACCGGTTACTGTTTCCTTCGTCCTGTTTCCCCTCTTGTCATATGCGTATACCGTATCCTTGTTTATATCTCCGCTCAGGCTCTCTTTTGTAAATCTTAATACATTATCATAGGTATATGCCCTTGTAATATTGTTTACATTATCCGTTTATCATATATGATTCCCATAAAACCTAACAGATGGACTATTCTATCACCCTGTCATTTCTATAATTTTTTTGCTTATACCTGTCAAACTAATTATCGTTTTATTGGCAGAATATAAAATCGCCTCTCTGCTTAAGTGCTTAAGAAATGTTTTACGGTTTAATTATTCTATATATGTTTAGAGCTATAGAATAGCAAATAAGGTCCATAATCATTATTACTCCAAACAACATAATATCTTCTACTTTTCCGCCGAAATCACCAGATAAAAACGGGAGAAAGGCTGTATTATGATATGGATACTGATTTAATCCGCCTTCTATAAATTTAAATACAAAAAATAATGCTAAGATAACTCCTAAACCTGCTATGTTGCCATAAAAAACATCTTTAACAGTATATGTTGTGATTTCATTCTTTTTTATTATTAGAAATATAATAATAGTGTTTATCAGCATAAATATTGTACTGAAAATTACATATAACGCTGCCGTAAATATAGGATTTCCTCCATAAAAAACCAGTACATGAAAAAGTTGTATCCAATATGGATATGTCAAGTACAAGAAAATAATATGTACAAGAAAGTAAATTAATAATTTTTTATTTTTCATAGTATTGCCTCCTGAAAGTCAAACGAATGTAAGTAGTATTTCTTACTATAAGTCTAAATTCTTTTTTAACCTGTCTATTAAACTAGCAGTATCTCCTGCGTCAAGCGTCCCTAAATCCTGCTCTCCTAAATAATCGAAGACCTCTTGCAACGGAATGCCTGTTTTTTCTGATATATCATTTGCAAGAGTATATGTAATATCAAAAAACTTATAGGCATCATCCTTTTTCATGCACCACATTATAGTTGATACTTTTGCTTGAACACGAATACCACTTCCATCTTCGGCTTCATCAAGAAAGAAATAAGCTTCTTGCGAATCAAGCTTCTGTTTAACAGGATCATTTGAATCAACAATTGCACCATTTTTACTTACAACTACTTTTGATGCAAAGGTTCCAGGTTCACGATTATCAAAATTGCAAGTAATACAATATTTATCATTTATACCTGAATCAAACATAAATTTAAATTCTGCTCCTTGTTTATATTCTTTCCAAGAAGTATTTGCTCCTAAATTACGTGCTATGTCTGCAATATTACAATATACCCCTGTTGCTTTTGCCTGTACATTACGAAACTCTATAATTCCCCCAATTCTTAAAGCAAGTTTGTCATCATAATCTACACCTATGTTAATGCTTATCTTTAATGTTTCTAATCCAAACGGATCCATGAACATCAAAGGATTACCCTTGCAATAACTGTACCAATTCAAGCCATCCTTAATCGGATCCTCGGTGATAAATCTACCCATACTGCTATCGTAGTAGCGGTTGCGCAGGTACATCAATCCACTTTCCTTATCATAATACTCGCCGCAGTAACGGAACGGATTCGTATCGCTTGATGTAATAGTACTCAACTGATTTCCGAATGCGTCATATGTATAATCTCGTATACTTCCTTTAGAACCGTTCAGCGTTGTTACAGTATTGCCATGTGCATCCTTGACATAGAGAATATCGCTTCCGTTTATATTTCCGCACTGTATTCCGTCCGGTCCGTAGCTGTATATGTTCTTGACTGTACTGCCGTTTGTTTCTGCCGCAAGATTCTGTCCATTCCAGATAAATCCGGTTACGGTACTTCCTACAGTTTTGCTCTTTCTCAGTCCATTCGCACCATAAGTATAGCTTGCAGTTGTACTTCCCTTGGTATACCCCGTAAGCTGATTTTTTGCATTATAAGTGAAGCTTTCTATATCATGGCTGTAAGATGACAAGCTTGCTGACATCATTGTTCCGGTGCTGTAACCAAATCTCTGCTTAAATGTCTGATTTCCATTGTTGTCATAATAATACTGAACTCCCTCTGTCTGCGTTCCGGCTACAGACTTTGTCTGCTTTGTAAGCCTGTTGTTATTGTCATAGGTACTTGATACAGTATAATTCTCATCACCTGTCACTGCCTTGCTTGTTCTGTTGCCTCTCATATCGTAGGCATAGGTCATGTTAAGGTTTGTATCGCCGCTTATGCTTTCACCCGTAAGTCGTCCGATGTTATCATAGGTGTAG
>JAUNPN010000161.1 GCA_030536655.1 bacterium
TCACATCATCATAATAAAAGACGAAATCTGTGATGCGCTTAAGTTGTGGATAGTGCTTTTTTAATACTTTATATAATGATCTTATACCGTGTTTTCTTGAAAATGTCAACTGCTTTTATGAGCTTTTTCATTTATTTTAAAAATTATAATTATTCCCGGCTATTTACTCGTTTACAACCATTACTTCTCTGCTATCGCTGTCCCAATCAACCTTACAGCCACATGCCTCTGCAATTGCTCTTATCGGAACCATTGTACGGTCATTGATAATCTCCGGTGCGGCATCAAGCAGAATTGTTTCATTATCGACAACCATCTCCTGCGCTCCTATATGAAGTTCCATGCTCCTGCCGTTAAACACTATGGTAACTCTCTGCTCGCTTTCATTCCAGCTTACCTCAGCGCCCATTGCTTCAAGCAAAACTCTTAACGGCACAAGCACCCTGTCATTTTCGATAACCGGCTCAGTGTCAGTTTTTATTTGACTGCCGTTAAGCAGAATTTTTATTTCATCATTTTCGAACGGATTTGTTATAGTATCAAACAAGCTCTTATTTTCTGTTACAGCAGTCTCATTGCCGATTGTTCCTTTTTCTCCCTTTTCCGAAAGAGCGCGGTAAACCGCCGCATACGACTTTACCTGCTCCGGAGTGGTATTAAGAATTTCACTCATATAATCGTATTTATTCTTTTCCGAGGTATATACCTTTGTTGTAAGCATATGATACGTATCGTTTAACAGTCCGCGCTGCTGCGAATTTTTCGCAAACGACGATGCAATATATCCGTCAAGCTCCTGCTGAGTAAGCTCTGTTTCCTCAAGCAAGTCTGCTATTTTGTCAAAATACTCGTATGTCTTTACGACATTCGGATCTCGGTATGAACCTACCAGCATTCCATACTCATTCACAACCCACTCTGTTCCATATGCTCCGTTGCTGTGCCTAAGCTGCGGAACAAGAAGCTTATCATTCACAAGCATTTCAGTTACATAAAGAGAACCGTTTCGCTCGGCGCCCACTTCACCAAGCGGCGCATACAGTACATTATAATTCACATCTGACGGAATTATAACTGCTTCATTTCCGGACGGAAGTTCAATTCCCCAATCCGATTTGCCATGTTCCCTATATTCAAGCTGCTCTGTAAACCGTACTACCATCTCTTTGTTAATTCTCAGCCCTTCATTGTTCCCGGCAAATATAAACGAGGAATTATAACGGTTTCTGAGAGTGTTTTGAATGTTTTCAAGCTCAGCCTTTACCGTCTCCGGGGTTTCGTCAAGCAGTTTGTCAATCTCCTTTAAAAAGTTGATAAACGGAAGATTTTGAGTATAGTCATAAACCGCCGCCTTTATACTTCCGTGAGCCTGCATTCGTTGCATTATTACATTCATAGCCGAAGCGGTTACATTACTTTCAGCAGATGCCAGCGCCTGTTTCACATAATAGTGTATTCTCTCGGTATCATCAAAGCTTGTTCCAAACAGCGCCTCATATATTGCAGAATAGACGTGTTCTATATCGTCATTCAAAGCGTTAAATTTTAATGTATAATAAAGAGTTCCGTCATCGGTTGGGAGAAGCTTTGAATCGCCCGAAAAATATCTTTCAAGCAGTGCTGAAAGCTCCTGCTGCGACAATGTATCAGTATCAAGACTTCCAATAAGCATATCATACAGCGCAAGATATTGCAGTTGTTTTCCTGAAAGCTCAGAAGCGTCAAAATATATTCTTGCAAGACATATATTGCCTATGTCTGCGTTTGCACTCAAGTATCTTGCTCCGTTTATAGTTTCATCAGTATACGGATATTCCTTATCTCTGTAATTTTCCAGTTCATTCTTAAGATTATCGGGAGCGGAAACATTTATCCGCTTCATCAGCTCTGCCGCGTCAACCGTTGTCTGCGGCTTGTCATTCGTCGCCTTTACCGCCGCATTAATTTCCTCATTGCTCATATTAGCCTTAATTCCCGCCAGCCTGTCCTTTAATTCCGCTTCCATTGCGGCGCTGACGCCGACGTCCGGAATATTTAAAACAAGCGCCGACGCTTTCGGATTTACAAGATACTTTTCAATCAGCTTTTCATATGTCCCGACGCTTTCCTTCAGATTTCCTGCAAAATTAAGGAAATTAAAATAGCTCATTGCATTTCCGTTTCCGGACCAAAAATAGTCAATATTTGTCACAAGATTAATTCCTATATTAGATCCGCTTTCCGCAATCATTAAATCCGAACGCTCCTGTGCCGCTATCAATGAATCCATAATATTTTCTGAAATACCCCGGTCTGCAATATCCTGAAAAACCGAATTTACAGCTTCTTTAAAGCGCTGCGCATCCTCGCCTTCTACATTGGCTGAAATCAGAAATAATGGGGTCTGCGTTGTTTTTTCAAAGCTAAGCTGCGCCTTTACTCCCGGAAATTCATTTTTAATCATCTGGGAAAACGGCGAAGACGGCGCACTCAAAATATTAGTGCACATGATAAGTCTGTTAAGCTCATCCTCACTCTCCGCCGCAACCGGAACTATATAATAAAGTATATTTTTACTGTCCTCATTGCCCGGAATCGTCTTTGTTTCTTCTATATTTTCGTCAAGCGGAGTGTATTCGCTGTCTGATATTTCCACAGCGGTATTATCGTAGTTGCTGAAATAGCCGTCCGCCAGCTCCAAGTACTTCTCATAGTCAAGCTTTCCATAAAGGACAGTAAGCGAATTAGACGGCCGGTAATACTTCTCGTGATAAGCAACTACCTCCTCATAGGTAAGATACGGTATAAGGGCAGGATCACCCCCTGATACAGCCGCTGTATTGCTGCCCGGCAGCGCCGCTTTAATACTGTTATAATACGCTCTGGTATCTGCCGTCATTGCGCCCTTCATTTCACTGTATACAGTACCGTTAAGAGTAAGCTCCGCCTCCGGCGATTCAAGCTCGTATCTCCATGCCTCGCGTTCAAATATTGATTTATCCGATAATATAAGCGGATTAAATACTCCGTCAAGGTAATAATCGGCAAGCCTTAGAAGCTGTTCATCCGAAATTGATGCAATCGGATAAGCTGTAGCGCGATTCATCGTAAAAGCATTCAAATATGTGCTTACGGTTTGGCTCGATACGTAAAAAAACAGTTCTGTCGGATATTTCTTTGAACCCCCGAGTGTAGAATGCTCAAACACATGCGAAATTCCGTTATCCTGCGCCGGTGTGCGGAAGGCTATATCAAAGGTACGGTTTGTGTCCTCGTTCGCTATATACATAAGCTCCGCACCGGTTTTCTCATGAGTAAAACGCACTACATCGGCGTTATAGCTTTTGCTTTTGCTTCTTTCAGTAACTTTAAAACCATGAATAACCATTCCTTCTTCCGGAAGCGTATCCTCGGCATATACGGACGGTATCATTAAAATAACCATAACTACAACCGTCATGAGTGAATATATTTGTTTTTTCATTGTTATAATCTTAACTCCTTTCACCAAGAGCGTTTGAAAAAAAGCTCTAAACAGATTGCGTTTTTCGGCGGACGAAACTATATGTTTATATTCGCCCCGATGAAAAGCGCGAGATGCAGCAAGCGATTCTTTCAAATTTTTCCTCCATTAATATCTAATAGAATTACTGTCCTGAAAAATTTATTCTCAGCATCATAATTCATTGTAATTTTGCCGTTATACGGCTTTATAGAGCTTTTTATACTTCTCAGTCCTATACCATGCATATCCGATTGTGTCTTGTGTGTACGAAACGCGCCGTTTACCTCAACCGGTTCTTCGTCACAATTATTTTCAACCCTTACTACCACAAATGAATTATTCATAGTACTTAAATCGATAAATATATTTTTTTCCTCCGAGCGCAGGCAGCTCTCCATTGCGTTGTTTATAAGATTTGAGAAAACTGATACCGTATCCAGCTCCGGCATAAATTTCATGCTGACTCCGTTCGAGCATATGGAAAGCTTTATTTCGTTCTCACCGCATTCTCTTATTTTTCGGTCAAGAAGTATGTTAAGAACATTATTATCGGTATATTCGGTAAAATCAAGGTTTCTTACCATAACGTCAAGCTTTTCGATATAACGTTTTGCCTCCTCGTTGTTATCTTCGATAAGTGCATACAGCGTCCTGAGCTGCTCTTTCATATCATGGCGCATTATGCGCGTATTCTCGTATTTTTCGTACAGTAATCTGTAAGTGTCAAGCTCCGAATCGTGCTTTTCCTTTTCATTAATTATTTCCTGCATTTCCTTGCCGCGCAGAAAAGCAATCTCATGTACGGCAAAAATGGATATGTTTATGAGAATAATTAAAACGAACAAACCTGCATACAGACGGTTTGAACCGATCTTCTCAAACATAAATACAAGAATTATCATAGAAAGCGAGTGAAAAATTATATTAACCGTCGAATTTTTATTTCCCGCATACAGCACGAAAAGCAAACCCATAAATGCCATTCCCGCAATAAAATACACCGCGCCGCTCATATATTCTCACCCGCCCACTGAACAAATTTTGCCGCAAATTCATTGTATTTTCTGCGTGACATAAATACCGTGTATTTTTTCGATCCATCAGAGCAGATAACCTCATTTTTTGTATACTTTACCACAAAATTAAGATTTACACAATAACTTGCGTGAGATGGGAAGAAGTATCCGCCGTTAAGACGTGAAAGCACATTTTTGTATGCTTCCTTAACATCGTATACCCCGTCTACCGTAACAACTGCGGTTATTTTATTCTGCGCATTTATATAGATTATATCCTTCATCGGTATACGCATCAGCCTTTTATCAACTGTGACACTTAGAACCGAATTTGCGCTGTTAAGCTCCTTTAACGCTGATTCAATTCCGTATATCAAACGCTGACGGTTTATGGGTTTTATCCAGAATCTGAAAGCATGCTTGTTTAAGGCTTCGTCCATATAACCCTCATAGTTCGTCACAAAGAAAATAAGCGTGGAGCTGCGCAAACCGTGTATACGCTCCGCAGCTTCTATTCCGCTCATTCCTTCCATTTCCACATCCAAAAATACAATATCGTATTTTTCTCCGCTTTCAATCATATCAATAGGGTCTGCATAGCATATAATTTTATGCTCTATCTTCATTTCATCAAGAACCTTATGAATAAAATGTTCTTCATCATGCAGACATTTTTCTTCGTTATCACAAATTCCGATTAACATTTTACGCTTATTTGGTTACCTCGCATAGAGATGCTGCCAGTCCCGCAAGTCCCTGAATATTTGATGGTATAATAATTTTTGTAGCCTTTCCGTCAGCCGCCTTTTCAAATGCTTCAAGCGACTTGATTGTAAGATATTCCTTTGACGGTGCCGCTTCATTAATGCGGCGGATACCTTCAGCAACGGCTGTCTGCACGGTAATTATTGCTTCGGCATTACCCTCCGCCTCGCGTATAGCCGCCTGCTTTTTAGCTTCGGCACGGAGTATAGCGCTTTCCTTTTCACCCTCCGCAATAAGGATTGCACTTTTCTTTTCGCCCTCCGCCTTTAATATACTTTCTCGTCTTTCACGTTCCGCCTTCATCTGCCGCTCCATTGCGTCCTGAATTTCGTGCGGCGGCATTATGTTCTTTAGCTCTACCCTGTTTATCTTTATTCCCCACGGGTCGGTTGCCTCATCAAGTATAGAGCGCATCTGCGTATTTACCGTATCACGGGAGGTTAGCGTCTCATCAAGCTCCAAATCACCGATAATATTTCTAAGTGTAGTGGCAGTGAGGTTCTCAATTGCCATCATCGGTTTTTCAACTCCGTAGGCGTACATTTTGGGGTCTGTTATCTGATAATATACAACAGTGTCTATCTGCATTGTAACATTATCCTCTGTAATAACAGCCTGCGGAGCGAAGTCTACCACCTGCTCCTTTAAATCCACCCGTTTAGCAATTCTGTCTATGAACGGAAGCTTGAAATGCATTCCTACCTGCCATGTTGAATGGTAGCCGCCGAGACGCTCTATTATAAAAGCGTGTGTCTGGGGAACTATTTTAATGTTTGTTATCAGTACAAGCAGCAATATAATTATTAACGCAAATATAAATATGAGTTTCATATGTATCTCTCCTTTATTTCTTAAATTGACCTCGGTTTATTTTGAGGAACTTACTATTAATTTAACTCCTTCAATTCTTACAATCCGTTTAAGCTCGCCTGCCGGAATTTGCTTATCATCCTCGCTGCGGACTGTCCAGTACATGCCATTTACCTTCCCCTGACCGCTGTTATGGAGATTATTTACCTCCTGAGTAATAAGAACCGTTTTTCCGATAAGACTTTCAACGTTGGATTTAAAATCCTGTTTTTTTACAAGCCTAATCGACAGCGGGCGCAGTATCGCAAGCATCAATATTGACACTGCCAAGAATACTCCCATTTCAATATAGAAGTTATCTGTTACAAACGACGAAATAAGTCCGGCTGACGCTCCGAATACGAACCATATTGAAATAAGCTGATAAGTTACCGCCTCCAGGATAAGGAAAACAACAACCGCAATTAGCCATATTAAACTAACATTAAACAAATAAATCACCTCCGTTCCGCTTATTCAGTGTTCCGTATACGTTTAAAATATGCTTCTGATTTAAACATATATCCTTACCTTTAGTTTGTAAGCTTATTATAAACCAAACTCTTAGAAATTGCAACAGCCCTTTACCAAGTGGAGCAGAAATATATACTAAATGGTTATAATTTTAATACTGACTATAAATACTATATCATACACAATTCATATTTACACGTACTTTTTTAATCATTTTTAATATACAGGGATTTCGTTTTTAGAAAAGAAATATAGCCGAAAGCCGGTGAGAACCAGC
>JAUNPN010000017.1 GCA_030536655.1 bacterium
TAATCTCCGTTTTTAATTAATAATTTTTGATTGGTGTCGCATAATTGACTTAATTCAATCAATGATTATTGAATTTTGAAATGTATATTGATATAATAACAATATTGTAACACATAAAACGACGTTAGTCAATAAACGGAGGAAAATAAAATGGATTTATACGGATTTTATACCGGTACAATATTTAATGCCTACGAGTATCTCGGAGTACATAGACAGGGAGAAGGCTTTATATTCAGAGTATTTGCTCCGAATGCGGAAAGAGTAACGCTGATTGGAGATTTTAATGGTATGAACGAATACCAAATGAACAGAGTAAATGACGGAAGCTTTCATGAGCTGTATATTGGCAATGCGGAGCCGGGGATGAGATATTATTTCAGAATTTATAATAAGAGCGGAGGATATACTGACCATTGTGATATTTACGGCTGCGGAATGGAGCTGCGTCCCGGTTTTAAATCGGTAATAAGGGATTTAAACGATTATAAATTTCATGATGATGAGTGGCTCAGGCACAGGACAGACTGCCGCAGTAAGCCGCTTAATATTTATGAGATGCATATGGGTTCATGGCGGAGAAAGCCGGACGGGAGTTGGTACAGCTATGACGAAATTGCTGACGAGCTTATATCATATGTGAAGGAAACGGGGTATAATTATATAGAATTTCTGCCGCTGAGCGAGCATCCGTGCGATGAGTCATGGGGATATCAGAATACAGGCTTTTTCGCTCCGACGTCGCGTTACGGAACAGCGTCTCAGCTTATGCAGCTTATAGATAAATGTCATCAAAACAATATCGGAGTTATAATGGATTTTGTGCCTGTGCATTTTGCGGTAGACAGCTATGGTATAGGTATGTATGACGGGACTGTTTTGTATGAGTATCCGCACGTGGATGTGGGTGTAAGCGAATGGGGGAGCAGCAATTTTATGCATTCCCGAGGAGAGGTAAGAAGTTTTTTGCAGTCCTGCGCGTATTACTGGCTTAAGGAATTTCATTTTGACGGAATAAGAATGGATGCGGTAAGCCGTATAATTTACTGGCAGGGAGATGAAGCACGCGGGGTGAACGGGTGCGGCGTGGATTTTGTGAAGTTTATGAACGAAGGAATAAAGGAGCGTATGCCCGATTGTATTCTGATAGCAGAGGATTCAACCAATTATCCGAATGTGACAAAGCCCGTTGCCGAAGGCGGTCTTGGCTTTGACTATAAGTGGGATATGGGGTTTATGAATGATACGCTTAACTATTTCAGAACTGCTCCGGAATACAGAACGGAAAATTATCATAAGCTTACATTTTCTATGATGTATTACTATAATGAAAATTATCTTCTTCCGTTTTCTCATGATGAAAACGTGCACGGCAAGGCAACAATTATGCAGAAAATGAGCGGTGAGTATGAGGATAAATTTCCTCAGGCAAGAGCGATGTATTTATATATGTATATGCATCCGGGCAAAAAGCTGAATTTTATGGGCAGTGAAATAGGACAGCTGCGTGAATGGGATGAAAAGCGCGGGCAGGATTGGGATATATTGAGGTATCCTAAGCATGACGGATTTTTCGTCTTTATGAAGGAGCTGAACAGGATATATCTCGGTTGCCGTGCGATGTATGAGGGTGATTATTCCGCGGATGGCTTTTCGTGGATTGACTGCGATAACACTGAAAACTGTATTTATGCGCTGGAACGAAGAAGCAAAAAAGAAAGGCTTGCCGCAGTATTTAATTTCAGCGATACTGAAAAGGAGTATGTGCTTGAAGGCGTAAAGGAGGCGGAAGTGGTGCTTCATACCGATTGGAAACGTTTTGGCGGGGAAACGGCAGAAAATACAAGGGTTTGTACAGATAATATATTGCTGCCAAGATTTTCCGGAGTTTTGTTTAAGGAATCACTGATTAATTATAGTTCTTAGTGAACGCAGTCAGATTTTTCGTCAGATTATGCAAAAAGCTCGAAGGCATACTCGTGTATGTCTAGAGATTTTTGTATGATATGACGGAAAATATGCAAGTTCAATGCGTGCTAAGCCATTAGGCGTTAATTAATCAGTGGTTCCTTAAGTTTTGTATTTAAATTGAGACCGAAAGATGGACTCTGAATATGCCGTTAGACAAAATAAGCTGCTGTATTTATTACAGCAGCTTATTTGGCATTATGCTCTCGGATGCGTTTTTGAATACACGTCACGCAAATGCTCATCGGGAAGCATGGAGTAAATCTGGGTTGAAGCAATATCGGCATGTCCCATCATTTCCTTTATGCTTTCCAAATCAGCTCCGTTGCGGACAAGATGGGCAGCAAATGAGTGCCTTAATGTATGCGGTGTAATATCGGAATGAATTTTAGCTTCCTTACCATAATGCTTTATTATTTTCCAGAATCCCTGCCTTGACAGCCGTACGCCGGCAATGTTTACGAAAAGCGCGGTTTCGCCGGGTGAACGCACGAGGTGAAGTCGTGCGTTATCGATATATGAATCTATTGCTTCCGCAGCTGTGTGTCCCATAGGAATAATCCGTTCCTTGCGAACTCCGCGGCAGCGGATAAAGCTCATGGGAATATTCACGTCATTTAGATTAAGATTAATCAATTCGCTTACACGGATTCCTGTTGCGTATAGAAGCTCAAGCATTGCCTTGTCGCGTATTCCCTTATAGTCATCAAGTATCGGCGCCGCGAGCAGACGTTCAACCTCATCACTTGACAGAATATGGGGAAGCTTTTTTTCGGGCTTCGGCGCCTCAAGCGCAGTGGTTGGATTTTCTTTTATTATGCCGCTGCGCATGATGAAGGAATAAAATGATTTGAGCGACGCAAGCGCGCGTGATACAGTAGACGCCGCCTTGCCGCAGCTGCGGAGCGCATCAAGATAAGCCGTAACGGTTGCTTGGGTTGCGGCAGTAATATCCATATTGTCATGCTCTTCAAGGTAAGTTATGTACTGAGTTATATCACGCTTGTATGAATCAATGGTATTCCGTGACTTATGACGTTCACCGGCAAGAAAATGCGTATATTCATCAATATATACTGATGATTCCATATGTGGTTCCCCTTTTATCCAAAATATCCTATAATATAATTATACCATAAATTTAAAAAATGTAAATCACATTTTTATTACATTTTTGTGACGTATTCAGAAAATAGGACAACTCATTATTATTTTTCTAAAAATCCTCTTGCAAAAGCATATTAAATGTATTATAATATAGTATGGATAATACCATGACGAAAGGATATTAATTATGAAATTAGGAATAGTAGGATTACCGAACGTAGGAAAGTCAACGCTTTTTAATGCCATTACACAGGCGGGCGCGGAGAGCGCGAATTATCCGTTCTGTACAATAGAACCTAATGTCGGCATTGTTGATGTTCCTGACGAAAGGCTTGACAGACTGGCCGAAATGTATAACCCGAAAAAGGTTACTCATGCGTTTATTGAGTTTGTTGACATTGCGGGTCTTGTAAAGGGCGCGTCGAAGGGCGAGGGTCTCGGAAACAAGTTTCTTGCCAATATTCGCGAATGTGACGCTATAGTGCATGTTGTGCGCTGCTTTGAGGATACCAACATAACTCACGTTGACGGTTCAATCGATCCGGTAAGAGATATTGAAATAATAAACCTTGAACTTATATTCTCGGATATTGAAATGCTCGAAAGAAGAATTGACCGCACAAAGAAAGCGATGAAGGGTGACAAGAGCCTTGCAAAGGAGCTTGAGCTGCTTGAAAAAGTAAAGACCGCACTTGAAAACGAAACTCCGGCAAGAGCCTTGGACTATACCGAGGATGAGATGGAAATAATGAAGGATATATTCCTTATAACAATGAAGCCGGTTATATATGCGGCAAATGTGGCGGAAACAGACTTTGCGGACGGTATAGAAAACAATAAGTATGTAAAAGCAGTTGAAGAATTTGCCGCGAAGGAAAATTCTCAGGTTATGCCCGTTTCCGCAAAAATTGAGGAGGAAATCGCACAGCTTGACGGAGAGGAAAAGGAAATGTTCCTTGAAGAGCTTTGTATGAACGAATCGGGACTTGACAGACTTGTCAAAGCAAGTTATACTCTGCTCGGCTTAATCAGCTACCTGACTGCCGGAGAGCCTGAGGTCCGCGCATGGACAATTAAAAAAGGCACAAAGGCACCGCAGGCTGCCGGAAAAATACACAGTGATTTTGAACGCGGCTTCATAAGAGCTGAGGTAGTTCATTACAATGACCTTATGGAATGCGGAACAATGACCGCTGCTAGGGAAAAGGGACTTGTAAGAAGCGAAGGAAAGGAATACGTTATGAAGGATGGAGATATTGTCCTGTTCAGATTTAATGTATAAGGAGATTTTACAGCTATGAAGTATTATGAAAACCATGCCGAAGACGTTAATATAGCATATATAGGCGGCGGCTCGCGCGGTTGGGCGTGGGGACTTATGTCCGACCTTGCGTCCCAGGATATTCTTACGGGTACAGTTCGCCTTTATGATATTGACAAGGAAGCGGCAAATGCAAATGTGATTATAGGAAATAAGGCAAAGGATGCGGAGGGAGCGAAAAGCAGTTGGAAATATATCTCCTGCGATAGTCTTAAGGAGGCATTAACAGGAGCGGATTTCGTTGTTATTTCTATTCTTCCGGGTACTTTTGACGAAATGGCTTCTGACGTTCACGAGCCGGAAAAGTATGGAATTTATCAGTCTGTCGGCGACACTGCCGGTCCGGGCGGACTCGTAAGGGCACTGCGCACTATTCCGATGTACAAGCCGATTGCTGAGGCAATACGCGATTTCTCACCGAATGCATGGGTTATTAACTACACAAACCCGATGTCATTGTGCGTGACCGCGCTTTACCATTACTTCCCGAAGATTAAGGCGTTTGGCTGCTGTCACGAGGTATTTTCAACTCAGAAGCTGCTTTCAACGGCACTTGAAGAGCTTAGAGGAATTAAGGACGCAAAACGCTCGGATATATGCGTTAATGTTCAGGGCATAAATCATTTTACATGGCTTTCATCGGGATATTACAGAAATATTGACCTTGTCGGGGTTTACCGTGAGTTTGTTGAAAAATATTATAAAAACGGCTTTGAGGGCATGAACGAAAAAGACCACTGGATGAATTCGACCTTTGCCTGCGCGCATAGGGTTAAGTTTGACCTGTTTAAGAGATACGGCTGCATTGCGGCTGCCGGTGACCGTCACCTTGCTGAATTTATGCCGGGAAAGATGTATCTTGCCGACCCGGATACAGTGAAAAGCTGGAAGTTTGGTCTTACCACCGTTGACTGGAGGAAGAACGACCTTAAGGAACGCCTTGCAAAAAGCAAGCGTCTTGTAAGCGGTGAGGAGGAGTTCAAGCTTCGTCAAACCGGTGAGGAGGGTGTAAATATGATGCAGGCGCTCGCAGGATATAAGACGCTTGTTTCAAATGTAAATATTCCTAATATCGGTCAGTGTCCGGATCTGCCGATGGGCGCGGTAACGGAAACGAATGCGGTATTCCGTCATGATACGGTTACGCCTGTATGTGCCGGTAAAATGACGAATGAAATACATGCGATGGTCAGCCGGCATATACATAATCACAGAACTATTATGCACGCATCGTCGAATAATGATGCGGACGCAGCATTTACAGCGTTTATCAATGATCCGCTTGTAACCTGCTCATACGCGGACGCAAAAAAGCTGTTTAAGGCAATGCTTATGAACACAGCTAAGTATCTTCCTGAAGAATTGATTTCGGGAATTTAAAATTTCCGAAAATTAAAAACAAAAAGAGGAACATCATCATGAACATATCCGAGATAGCAAAGCTCGCGGGAGTTGCACCCGCAACTGTATCACGCTACCTTAATAACGGCTACGTAAGCGCGGAAAAGAAGGATAAAATACGCCGCATTATCGCTGAAACGGGTTACTGTCCCCGCAGCTCGGCGCAGACGATGAGAAGCGGAAAAAGCCACTTAATAGCCGTGGTTGTCCCTCGGCTTGCTTCGGAAGCAATTGCAAGAATGGTTGAAGGCATAACAGAAGAAATTTCGGGTACAAGCTATAATGCCGTGGTTGCCACGACCTTTGACAATGCAGCAAAAGAGCTGGAATGTCTCAGGTTATTCCGCGACAATGAAATAGACGGCGTCATATTTGTGGGAGCAGTTTTGACTCCCGCACATTATGAAACGCTTAATTCCTACAGAAAGCCGATTGTCATGCTCGGTCAGCATAACAAAAGCTATCCGTGCGTATATTTTGATGACTATAATGCCTCGTATACGGCGGTGAAGCACTTAATAGGCAGAGGCTGCCGGCGTATTGCGAATATTTATGTTAATCCGGAGAATAAGGCTGCCGGAAAAGCAAGGATTGACGGATGCTATGACGCAATTAAGGATGCGGGACTTACATATGATGAAAAGCTCATGACAGCAGCAGAATTTTCATCAAAAAGCGGACGTGCGGCAATGCGCAGAATCCTTTCATCCGGAACGAGATTTGACGGTATATTCTGTGCGGCAGATTCCATAGCCTTCGGAGCAATGGGACTTTTAAATGAACAGGGCATTGCCGTACCGGATGAGGTAAAGCTGATTGCGGTAGGCAGCAGTAAATACAGCACTGTGTCAAACCCGTCGCTGACAACGGTTCAGTACAATTACGCAACCGGCGGCAGAGAAGCGTGCAAAATCCTTTTGGAGCGCATAGAAGGGAATGTAAAAACAATGAAGCAGTACAAACTCGGGTTTGAATTTGTTGAACGTGAAAGCACGAGAGGGTAAAAATAATTGAGAAAGTTCGGTTAATCGGTATAATTCCGAATGGCATAGCTTTAAAAGGCGCCCTGTTGGGCGCCTTTTAACTCGAATAAAAGCAAATTTTCTTAAAAAAATACATAAAGGTATTGAATTTTTGTCGGAAATATGTTATTATATAAGGCGAAGGTTTATAAATATATCAACATAACGCATGAAATAAGCTGAATATACAGCGTTTTCACGTTATCCGAAATTTATATCAGGGGTGAAATTATGGCTTATAAAATTGTAAGAAAAGAGGTTCTCAACCCGTCAATATTCCTTATGGAGGTTGAGGCGCCGCTTATTGCACGTAAGGCAGAGCCGGGTCAGTTCATTATTTTAAGAATTGACGAGCATGGTGAAAGAGTTCCTTTTACAATCAATGATTATGACAGAGAAAAGGGAACAGTAACAATTATTGTCCAGATTGTGGGTAAGACAACAAAGGATTTGGCGCAGATTGAGGAAGGCGGGTATCTTCTTGATTTCGTGGGACCGCTCGGTACGCCGACTCCGCTTGACGGTCTTAAGAAAGTAGCGGTAATCGGCGGCGGATTGGGTACTGCTATCGCATATCCGCAGGCTAAGAAGCTTCATGAGATGGGCGCTGACGTTACGGTTATCACAGGCTTTAGAAATAAGGATTTGGTAATCCTTGAGGACGAGCTTAAAAAGGTTTCAACAAAGCTTATTGTTGCGACAGATGACGGTTCAAACGGAAATCAGGGCTTTGTTACCGATATGCTCCAGAAGGAGATTGACGCGGGAGAGAGGTTTGACGAGGTTATCGCAATCGGTCCTCTTGTAATGATGAAGTTTGTATGTAAGGTAACTGAAAAGTATGACATTCCGACGACGGTTTCAATGAATCCGGTTATGATTGACGGAACAGGAATGTGCGGAGGCTGCCGCATTATTGTCGGCGGTGAAACAAAGTTTGCCTGTGTTGACGGTCCGGACTTTGACGGCCACAAGGTAGACTGGGACAGTGCGATGAAGCGCGGCAGAATGTTCAAGGATTATGAAGAAAAGTCATGCGCTGACGGCTACTGCAGAATCGGCAGAACCAATAAGAAAGACTAATTAAGGGGGGATTTTACAATGCCTAATATGAGAATGGACAAAAATCCGATGCCGGAGCAGTGTCCTAACGTAAGAAACAAGAACTTCCTCGAGGTAACAACAGGCTATACGGAAGAAATGGCAATAGATGAGGCAAAGAGATGTCTTAACTGTAAGCATAAACCGTGTATGCAGGGCTGCCCGGTAAGCGTTAAGATTCCGGAGTTTATCGCATTTGTGGCTGAGGGAAAATTTGAGGAAGCGTATCAGAAGATTAAGGAAACAAATGCTCTCCCTGCTGTCTGCGGACGTGTATGTCCCCAGGAAAAGCAGTGTGAGTCAAAATGCGTAAGAGGTATTAAGGGCGAGCCTGTCGGTATCGGCCGTCTTGAGCGTTTTGTTGCGGACTACCACATGAAGAACGTTAAGGATGAAATTACAGTCCCTGAGCAGAACGGCAAGAAGGTTGCTGTTGTAGGTTCAGGTCCTTCAGGACTTACAGTTGCGGGTGACCTTGCGAAGAAGGGATATAAGGTAACTGTTTATGAGGCATTCCACACCGCAGGCGGCGTTCTTATGTACGGTATTCCGGAATTCAGACTTCCTAAGGATATTGTTCAGAACGAAATTGCAAACTTAAAGTCTATGGGTGTTGATATTCAGACAAATGTCGTTATCGGAAAAACTCTCACAGTTGACGAGTTATTTGAGGATATGGGCTATGATGCGGTTTATATCGGTTCAGGAGCGGGACTTCCGAGATTTATGGGCATCAAGGGCGAGGAATTAAACGGCGTATACAGTGCTAATGAGTTCCTTACAAGAATAAACCTTATGAAGGGTTACAAGTTCCCGGAATATGACACTCCGGTATATGTAGGTAAGAATGTTGCAGTCCTCGGCGGCGGAAACGTTGCAATGGATGCTGCGCGTTCAGCAAAGCGTCTTGGTGCTGAGAATGTATACATAGTATACAGACGAGGCAAGGAGGAGCTTCCGGCAAGAGCTGAGGAGGTATTCCACGCTGAAGAAGAAGGTATTGAGTTCAAGCTCTTACAGAACCCGACGAAGATTCTCGGTGATGAGAACGGTTGGGTAAAGGGCATGGAGGTTATTAAGATGGAGCTCGGCGAGCCGGATGAAAGCGGCAGACGCCGTCCTATAGCTGTTGAGGGCAGTGAGGAGGTTCTTGACATTGATACAGTTGTTGTAGCAATCGGTCAGACGCCGAACCCGCTTATCAGACAAACAACAAAGGGGCTTGATACAAACAAACGCGGCTGTATCGTGGCAGACGAGGTTGGTAAGACTTCAAAGGCTCATGTATATGCCGGCGGTGATGTTGTAACAGGCGCTGCTACGGTTATTCTCGCTATGGGTGCAGGTAAGGCTGCTGCTGAAGCGATTGATAAGGAATTGAATTAAGAGTATAAAAAGAAGCTGCTGCAAAACATTGTTTTGCAGCAGTCTGTTTATATGCTTTACATTAAAGAAGCAAGCTTCTCATTTACAGCCTCAAGGAATTCCTTTGTATTGACCTTTTTCTTATTCTCAAGCTTTGATAAGAGATATAAGTCGCCGGTCATAATTCCGTCCTCGATTGTTTCAACGGTAGCCTTTTCTAGCTTATCGGCAAATGCCATAAGCTCCGGAAGCTCGTCAAGTTCGCCGCGCTTTCTCAGTGCGCCTGTCCATGCAAAGATTGTTGCAACGGAGTTTGTGGAGGTTTCCTCACCCTTTAAATACTTGTAATAATGGCGCTGAACCGTTCCGTGAGCAGCCTCGTATTCATACTTGCCGTCCGGTGAAACAAGAACGGACGTCATCATTGCAAGTGAACCGTAGGCGGTTGCAACCATGTCGCTCATTACATCGCCGTCATAGTTCTTGCACGCCCAGATATAGCCGCCCTCTGAGCGGATAACACGCGCAACTGCATCGTCAATTAATGTATAGAAATATTCAATTCCCGCAGCTTCAAATTTTTCCTTATATTCATTTTCGAAAATTTCAGCAAAAATGTCCTTAAAGCGGTGGTCATACTTCTTTGAGATTGTATCCTTTGTCGCGAACCAGATGTCCTGATGAGTATCAAGCGCATAGTTGAAGCATGCTCTTGCGAAGCTTGAAATACTTTCATCTCTGTTATGAAGTCCCTGAATAATTCCGTCGCCCTTGAATTCGTGGATTGTTTCCTTTGTTACATTGCCATCTGCGTCTGTGTATACAAGCTCTGCCTTGCCGCCTGCCGGAACCTGCATCTCAACATTCTTATATACGTCTCCGTAAGCATGTCTGGCGATTGTAATCGGCTTTGTCCATGTCGGTATATAGGGAGTGATTCCCTTTACAAGAATCGGAGCACGGAATACAGTACCGTCCATAATTGCGCGGATAGTTCCATTCGGTGACTTCCACATTTCCTTAAGGTTATATTCCGGCATTCTTGCCGCATTCGGAGTAATTGTCGCGCACTTTACAGCTACACCGTACTTAAGCGCTGCCTCGGCACTCTCAAATGTAACCTTGTCATCAGTTTCGTTTCTGTGAACAAGTCCCAAATCATAGTACTCGGACTTCAAGTCAACATACGGAGTGATAAGAATATCCTTTATCCACTGCCATATAACCCTTGTCATCTCGTCGCCGTCCATTTCGACGAGCGGTGTTTTCATCTGAATTTTTTCAGCCATTTTATATATCCTCCGTTTCTGCGGAAAGCAGCAGACGCGCATACTTCCGTTTTATAAAAATACAGGGCGATGTTATATGTAACAACGCCCTTGTCATTCCTATTATAGCACAGCCGGTTTATATATGCAAGGCTTTTTTTGAAATTTGTGTAATTTGCTATAGTAGAAAACATTGACAACAGCTGTAGTAATATTGTAAAATAATAAATAGGAGAGTGAAGCCTCATGAATGATGAAGAACGTTTAAAGCGTGCACTGAATTTTGCAGCGGAAAAGCACAGTGGACAGTTTCGGATAGGCGGTGATGAATATATCACGCATCCTATGGCAGTGGCAGAAATATTAAGGAAGAACGGATACGAAGCGGATTATCAAATTGCGGCTTTGTTTCATGATTTGCTGGAGGACACTGACGCTTCCGAGGAGGAAATCAGGTCATACGGGAATGAGAGGATTTTGAATGCTGTAAAGCTTCTGACAAAGGAAACAGGCTATAAAATGTCCGAATATATTGAGCGGATACGAAATGATGAAATGGCTTTTGCCGTTAAGGCGGCGGACAGACTGCATAATCTAAGGACTGCCATTGAAGCGGACGAGCATTTCAGGAGAAAGTATATTCTTGAAACACGTGAATGGTATATGGATTTTTCGCCGCAAATTTCGGAGGCAGTGAAAAAGCTTGAAGAAAGTCTTGAAGAGGGTAAGTTTTAATGAAGAAAAATATAATAATCATAGTATTGGCATTTGCGGCGTTCATTTCCGGGGGTATGAATATAAAATCATACAAGGAAAGGAAACACGAGATTTATCAGTACAAAATCAGTCTGCAATCAGAGCTTGCCAATGCGCTGACAGAGCTGAATGTAGAGTATGAGCAATCCTATAACAATGCTATGACGCATTTCTATGCTGCAAATAAGATTATATCATGTTCAGAAGCATTTCCGCAGGAAAGTAAAAGAACAGCTGTATGTGATTTTTTGTGGGCATACGGAAGCCGCTATCCGGAGGTTTTTAAGCAGTATATTCCGGAACTGACGGCATTGCATGAACAGGTAGTTGCATTGGACATAAATTCAGAAGGTCAAAAGAAATTCAATGAGGGATTTATGAGGCTGTATTCGGAGCTTGATGAAATTGTCAGTAAAATCGGCAATGATATTTCCGCAAAATGAAACACAAATGCCTGCTGTAAGTTAAGTTTGAAAAAAGATAAGCGGCGCATCTCGCCGTCATTCGTGGCTTGAAGTACAGCGTACGACTGCGCCCCTCATAACGGCAATCTGCTTGCTTCTCTTTTCCCAAACGCATTGGTGAAAGGAGTTCGAATTATAAGTTTGGAAAAAGATAAGCGGCGCATCTTGCTGCCCTCAGCGACTTGAAGTATAAACATACGTCGGCATCGCTTCTGACGGCAATCTGTTTGCTTCTCTTTTCCCAAACGCATTGGTGGAAGGAGTTCAGATTATAAGTTTGACAGCAGTCATCATTTTTTAAACGTCTTATTTTTTAAAAAGCAGCATACCGCCGATCATCAGCGCAAGTCCGACATACTTGTTCCAGCCGAAGGCTTCTTTTTCAGTTCCCATAATTCCGAATGCATTGATTAAAGCCGCAACAAGCAGCTGAGCAATGAGAATTACGGAAACCGCAACGGCAGGGGACAGCTTGCCCATGCCGAGCATGACTGTAATTGTAATTAACAGTCCCAATGCTCCTCCGAGAAGATAAAGCTTGTTAACTCCGCCGATTTCCCGGAAGCTGCCCTTGCCGGTGATCCAGACTGCCGCAAGCGACAGAATAAAGGCTGTACCCTGCACAAACGCATTTGACTCGTAAAGACCGATTTTTTCACCGAGCCGAGTATTCATGACGCCTTGGATACTCATTGCTGCGCCTGCGATTATGCTCCAAATGTATCCCATAATAATATCCTCCGCAGTAGTTTTTAACCTCTAAAATATCAGGTAAACCGGATTTTCAGAGCTTGCATTTATTATTTCTTATATTTATGGCAGTTATTCCTTATTGAACGTACTTTTAATGTTGTCAACCATAAAATAAAAATACGGGTTGACAATAGGCGCGGAATATGATAAAATGAAACTATAGCTTATTTGTAAATTAAGCGCCTCTTGCTTGCCGGTTTTCTGTCATATTGCCCCCAAAATCCTCGGCATACGCCGGTATATGGCGGTTTTTTGGAATAATCTGGAGAAAAATCTGACTTTGCAATAGGCACTTCTTTAATTACGGATAGGTTCTAAATAAAAAAGGAGATAATTCAATAATGAACAAATCAATTAAATCAACAAGAGAACTTACAAAAATGGCATTGCTTGCCGCGCTTCTGTGCGTGTCTGCGTACATAACGATTCCTATAGGTGAGGCACCTTTGACACTTCAAACCTTGCTTATTAATCTTATTGCGATAATACTTACACCGACAGAGGGTTTTTTGACAGTTTTGGTCTATGTGATTATAGGGGCAGTTGGAATTCCTGTATTTTCAGGAGGACAGGGAGGCTTGGGTAAGCTTTTCGGACCGACCGGAGGATATATTTTCGCATTTCTTGCGGCAGCTCCTGCAATGGCCTTTTCAAAAAAGTATTTTGCGGCGGCTTGCGGTAAATTTATAAAAAACAAGACAACTGCGGAAATTGTGGGATATACAGTTAATGCGGTAATTATTGGAATGGTAATTGTGTACGCTGTAGGAACTGTGTATATGAAGCTTATGTTAGGCAGAGGCTGGGGAGAGGTGCTGATGATGGCGGTGGTTCCGTTTATTCCTCTTGATATTGTGAAGTGTGCCGCGGCGGCGGTTATCGGTGTTCCGCTCAGAAAATCTCTGAATAGAATGAAATGATATGCGGCTTGACGCCGGGAGAAAATATTTTCTCCCGGATATTGCTGTTTTAGTCATTTTATACTGTGTTAATGATTAAAAAATGTGATTATTTTTTGCTTTTTTTGTGTATGTTTTATATTGATTTTACAATTTGCGTATGATATAATAGGTATGGTTAACAGATAACTCATTGCAAATGTTGGGGGATAATTTTATTAATATTGATATGAAGCAAGGTAATCGTAAGTTGTATTTATGATATAACGGGAATATTAATAAATGTCTTGAGTATCAATAAGGGTAGTATGCTTTTTTTCGGATAATATAATTCCGTCATGATAAAGTTTTTATTTACGGAACAGTAGCTTATATGGAGAATCTTAAGAAGTATTGGCATTTTTTTATACTTGAATTCTATTTTGTTTTTTCTGAAAAGTTAATATTAGTAATACTTTATTTAGAAATTAAATCATGAATTGATTACAGTATTTAGGTATATCATGTCTATATAAGCAGAATAGATTGCAATGTATTTATTTCTGTACGGTATTCAAATAAATGGATTTATTTGAATAATGACAATAAGTTTTAGAACAATGCATATGCAGTGTTTTTTATAATCTTTATATTCAAAAATAGAAAGCGGACGTCAGGCATGGAGTGTCTGTATCCGTTGATTTAATGGAGGTATTTTTATGCAGGATGGAGTTAAGCTCGAAAGAAAAACAAAGGAAGAGCTCAAACAGATTGCACAGGGTTTGGAGATTCCTAAAATCTATTTGTTAAAGAAAGAGGAATTGATTGCGGCAATAAGAGAAAAGCGTGCCGCAAATGAGGCGGAAGCAAAGAGAGAAATGGTTCAGACGATAAAGCGTAAGCGCGAGCGTCCTGCCGATGTTGTTGAGGTATGCGGTGTTCTTGACATTATGAACGACGGCTTCGGATTTTTGAGGGTTGAGGGTCTTAACTCAAGCCCGAACGATATTTATGTTTCTCCTACACAGATAAGGCGTTTTAATCTCAAAATGGGTGATGAGATAACCGGCGACAGCAGACCGACGCAGGATGAGGATAAATATTCACCGCTGCTTTTTGTAAAAAAAATAAACGGTGATCCGCTGGAAATTGCTTTAAAACGCCGTCCGTTTGAAAGACTCACACCGATTTATCCGAAGGAAAAGCTTATATTAGAAGGCAATTCAAGCGTTGCCGCAAGAATGATTGATTTAATTGCGCCTATAGGAAAGGGACAGCGAGGACTTATCGTTGCGCCGCCTAAGGCAGGTAAAACTACGATTATAAAGGAAGTAGCACGTGCGATAACAACAAATAATCCTGAGGTAAAGCTTATGGTGCTGCTGATTGACGAGCGTCCGGAGGAGGTAACGGATATTGCACGCAGCATTGACGCTCCGGTATATGCGTCAACCTTTGACCGTATGCCTGAAAATCACTGCAAAATTTCAGAGATGGTTCTTGAAAGAGCAAGAAGGCTGGTTGAACAGGGTAGAGATGTTGTAATACTTATGGATTCAATAACCAGATTGTCAAGAGCTTATAATTTGACGGTAACTCCTACCGGCAGAACTCTTTCGGGCGGACTTGATCCGGACGCGCTGCACGGACCGAAGAAGTTTTTTGGCGCGGCAAGAAACATCGAGGAGGGCGGCAGCCTGACAATACTTGCAACTGCGCTTGTTGAAACAGGAAGCAGAATGGACGATGTTATCTTTGAAGAATTTAAGGGTACGGGAAATATGGAGCTTAAGCTTGACAGAAGCTTGCAGGAGAAAAGAATTTTCCCGGCAATTGATATTTCAAAGTCCAGCACACGCCGCGAGGAGGATCTGCTTACCGAGCAGGAGCTTGAAGCGTCACGGCTTATGCGCCGCGAATGTGCGAGAGTGGGTGGTTCGGAGATGACGGTTAAGCTTATAAATTATATTAAGCATACCGATTCCAATAAGCAATTGGCGGAGCATATACTTACGAGCTATGGCAAAAAATAAAGTTTTAACCAAAACGGAATCTAATTCCGTTTTGGTTAAATTTATATGTATATCTTTAGCGGCTGTGCTTGTATCCGGAATCGTTACAATCGGAGCCATGAATCTTTTTTGCACAGACGAGCTGTATACAGTCTATCAAACAGAATTTACATCAGCTTCGGTGATAAACGGTATATTGACATTGGCAGCAACGGCGGGAACAATGCTTGCACTGTATAAGCTGCTTAAGAAACGAAATGCGGCTGTGGTTGTGTTTGTGCTTGCGTTTGCTGTAAGACTTGCGGCGGCGCTGTTTTGGAGAATAGAGCCTGAGTCCGATTTTGCGATAACCTATGAATTGGGTAAGCTCATTGCTCATACCCCAATTGAGGAGTGGGGCAGGGCGCTTGATGATTACGGTACAAGCTATAACGATTTATGGGCGGTGCATATGCCGTTTGTGGTATACCAGGGAATGCTGCTGAAAATTACAGACAGCGCTGTTATTTTACGGCTTGCAAACACGATGTTTTCGTTTGGTTCGTGTTATTTTACGGTAAGCCTTGCGGAAAAACTCGGCGGTGAAAGAGCGAAACGCGCTGCACTTACGTTTACAGCATTTAATCCGGTGATTATATTTTTTATCCCGGTGCTTACCAATCAGCATGTGTCACAGTTCTTCTTTGTTTTCGGATTATGGCTTTTCATGGGCTGCGGAGCGAAGAATATATATGCATATGCGTGGTCGGCGGCACTGTGCTTCGGAGTAAGTCAGCTGCTGCGTCCGGAAATGCTCGTTGTCGTAATTGCGGCGGCTGTGTATGTCATTTACAGCGTGATACGAAGCGGCGGCGCAGCGAAAAAGCTGATTATATTTGTGTCAGGTTTGTGTGTTTTTCTTGCGGTGATTGCTGCAATGAACACTTTCTTGACTTCAATTCACGCTGTACATAGAAATATATATTCGGGAAATTTGAATTATAAAATAATGGTCGGCTTGAATCCGGAAACAAATGGTTCGTGGAGTGCATCGGATTCCGGACTTGAGGGCAACAGCGAAGCAATAAATTCGGTAATAAGGTCGAGGCTTAAAGAAAATCCGTTAAAGCTTGCCGCAAGGCTGTACGGCAAATCGGTGTATCAGCTCGGCTCGTACGTGTATACTTGGTCTTACCGGAGCGGCAGCGAATGGATTTCACAGATGCTTATGCGCCGGTGCGGAGCAGCGCTGATGCTCATTGTATGTACGCTTGCGGCTTGGAATGTGCTTTTTCACAGGCAGGAAAGGTTTGTATGGCTGTATATGACAATGGCGGCATTTGCGGCTGTATATGCGGTGATTGAGGTACAGAGCAGATATAATTTTGTTTTTATACCTGTGCTTATTCTAATCGCGTCAGTCACTGACAGAAAGGAAAATAGATAATAAGAGCCTATCCCTAAATTAAGCGAACCTTGCTTGCCGCACTTCTTTAATTACGTATATGCTCTAAATACAATTGATGTATTTATGTTTATTCTTGGATTAGGCGAGTCAGGATATGTCGGGAATAATGGAAGAACACTCCAAAATACGGTATAATATAAAGTATCATATTTAGATGACCTCACAGAAAACAGTATATATTTTATGGCAGGCTGTCAAACGGGGTTCAGAAAAGCGGCTATCGCAATTCTATGTGATAGTCGCTTTTCATATGAATATGTCACGTTTTAAAAGTAAAAAAATAGCATAAAACCTATATATCCGGACGTTAAAACTTAGGGTGTAATGTATAGTGATATTCCGACGTTTGAAATCGCTATTTTAACAGACCACGTAACGCCTAACGATCCATATAAATTACTTTTTAGTCAATAGTGGAATAGTAGAGATATTTGATACCGTATAAAACATATACTTTCAAGGCTTAAAACTTAACAGACCGTATAGTGTCTTTCAAATCCTCAAGGTTTGGAAAAAGACAAGCACCGCTTCTCTTTTCCCAAACGCATTGGTGAAAGGAGTTCGGATTATAAGTTTGCTGATTTCTGTTCCATTCAACTTGCTATTTCGACGATTCTGCAAGTGGTGTCATATCGTTTAAGCTGTTCCACAGCATTGCGCGAACCATACCGCTTGACAAATCCAGATTGTCAAACACCACCGTTTCGGCAAAATTCTTTGTATACATATTTTTCAAACTACCGTCACTGTCATATATTGCAAGAATTACAATCCCATTGCTCACTTCGTCGCAGTTAAGCGCATTAACCATTAAGCTTGTGTCCGAATTGTATTTAATCGTCAGCATTTGACAAGCTTTGATGGTTGCTGTAATATTCACGTCATATTCCGGTATACGGATTGTCGTTGTGGCGTTTGACGCATCGGCAAAAATGTCCTCGCTCGCGTCTGAAGTCCATCTGACAAATTTATAGCCATCGGGTACATAGGCTGTAATCTCTGCATTCTCACCGTTACTCAGTTCTGATGAAACCGACAGGTCTGAGGTAAAATATCCATTTATAATTGTCGCTTTACAGGTTTTTTCTTCTGAAGCAAGAGAGTCATAATCAGGATAAATGTTTTCCTCTCCATCTGCCAGAAGGATATATGCGTCCTCCTCCAAAATTGTACCGTTTTCATATGACGTATAGGACAATCCATCCGTGAGCGGAATACCGTAAAAATATACAAATCTTTTTTCACTGCCGGAATCATACTCAGTAACCTTTATATCCATTGCCCCTGTGTCATTTCCCATATAAACGACCGTATATTCATCGCCGTACATATATATGCTTTTACTGTCACCGTCAACTCCTATCGTGATATTTGCTCCGTCGATACAGTACGGAATATTGTTTTCAATGTAACCGACCACACTGCCGTTTTTGTTGAGCACATATACGTCAACAGGGCAATTTATATTCAGAACTTTTTGCAGTTCATTTACCGGCATATCAAGCAGAGATGAATATTCATCGTATTTGTCGGGATAGTCTGTTTCAAGAGAATAAATCCAGTTTGTAAGTACGCTTTTATGCATGCCATTGTAACCGCCCCGAATAGATTCTACCTTCTCTTTCCATTCATCAATGCTTGTATCACCGAATGCATTCAATATTTTCTGCGCCCATGCATCGTTTACGGTGTCGGCATATTTTACAGCGTAATCACAGTCGGTATCAAGCATATTATACATCACGTCGATCACGCTGTTGTATACCAAAGCTGTTTCTTCCGTATCGGCTGAGATAAAATAACGCTTTTTATTGCTGTAAACCGTCTTTATCAAATCCCATGTTTCCATAAGCGCGGCTATTTTACAATATTGTTCCTCTATATCGTCTGCGTTAAACAATGTATTTGCAACGGTTTTGCCGGCAATATATGCCGCTTGGAATGTAAACGCCGCAGGGTGCGAAGCACAGAACGCTGTTTTTACATCGCCCCAGAATTTATCTATGCAGTATTGCGCTATGTCCCTGCCAACGACGCTTACGGCATACGCCGCCATTTCTGCCCGGAAAGCGGATTGACTTGAGTTCATAACCGAAATACAGTCATTAAGCGCCGCTTTCAGAGCTATATTATCGTTCGGGCAAACGGCATACATATTATACATGATATTTTTCATTGAACCGCTGAGCTGATTTATATTATAATACGCTGCGGCATTTTCGCAAAGCGTCTTGAAATCTCCCACATAGCCTATCGCATCGCCGACATAGCCTGTTATTTTGGAAACCGATGCAATATCAGGGTGCATTTGCTTAAACTCATCTTCGAAAATTTCGCACAGTTTGCTTTTTTGCAAGTCCGTCATATTGTTGAAATCATATGTATTGTACATGTCGATATTGTAAAGCGTTTGCATCTCCTTTGCAGCGGTACTTAATAATTTATTGGTTTGTTTCGTAATCTCGCTCGTCATAAGGCTTGTAACCTCAAGATCTACCGAGCTTTCAAACATACTCATAATTATGGCTGAATATATGTCCTTTTCCTCAAAGGTATAATCCAAAAGGCTTGACGGACTGTCAACCTTGTCCATTGTGTCCATAAATGCCGACCATGCCGCAGCAGCACTTTCAAGACCGTTTTCCTTTCCTGTTTTGTATATAACGCCGCTTGGGGTATCACCGGAAAATTCCGCTTCCATCGTTTCGCCTGTCGGATCGTAAAGTAAAAATTCCGCACGGTATTTGTTCAGTTCAAAATTATATGCTGATACGCTGAATTTATGGATATACTTCTTTGCCGCTGCATTATCCGCTGTCACACGTATCGTTAGCTCCGCTTCACCCGTCGGAGGATTGTCGAGATATACGGTTTCGCTTATATGTCTTGCAGCGGATAGTGTGTCAAAAGTGTATCTTCTGGAGCGTACCGGGGAGTTTTCATAAAAGCTGAAGCCCTTGGGCAGAGTAACCGTCATATCTGCATTTCTCATAGTATGGTCAGCCGAATAATCATCACCGAGATACAAGCCGTATACGGATATATCGAGACTAAAACTGTCATCATTGTAGCTGTCCTTGTCCGCGTCATACACAATATCCTGACCGCCGTTTGCATATATGTAAATTACGTTGTCGGTCTGAGAGACAGTACTGACAGGCGTATTTGTTGCTGTGCAGTTATAGTGCCATTCGACAGAAGCATAATAAAAAATGCCTTCGATCGCAATATATCGTTCATCCTTACTGCCTTCATATAATATGTCTATCGTGTTGCCGCAGCCTTGAAATGCTCGAGAATCACCAAATGATATTCTTGACTTCGGTATTGTTATATTTTTCAGACTCGTACACTGCGAAAAAGCATAATCCAAAATACGCAGTCCGGAAGCGCCGGGAGCAAAAGTTAAGCTTTCAAGTTCGGTACAGCCGGAAAACGCGTAGCTGCCTATTTCAGTAACATTACCGGGTATGATTATATTTGTAAGACCACTATCTGCAAATGCATAATTGCCTATACTTATAATGCTGTTCGGCAAATTTATATTTTCCAATGCATCACAGCCGCTAAAAGCCCGTATTCCAATGCTTGTCACACTGTCCGGAATAGCTATGTCCGACAATTCGGTACAGCCGCAAAATGCGTAATCTCCTATAGTTGTTACTCCATAAGGAACAACTACAGACTTAACACATTCCAGACCATAAAATGCATAATCTCTTATTTTTTCAACTCCATCTGGGATAACGATGTTTTCAGCAAGTTCGTTATTTATATATAAATTTTTTGCATAATAAAGCGGATTGGAGGAATAATCGGGTATGTCTATGTTGAGATATGCATCTAAATCTGTTATATATACGTCTGTTAACGCTTCACAAGATCTGAACGCGCCTTCTCCAAGGCTTGTCACACTGCCCGGAATATCTATACTTACCAGGCTGCTGCAACCACTAAATGCATAATCTCCTATATTTTCCAGGCTGCTACTGTCCGAAAAAGTATAATCATCGCCGATTTTTTGTTCTCCGTCTTTTATTCTCACGCTTGTCAAGTTGGTACAATAAGCGAACGCACTGCTGCCAATGCTCGTTACACCAATACCAATCTTTACATTTTCTAACGCAGTGCAGGATTGAAACGCCTCGTAGCCAATATATCCCACGCTGTCAGGTATGTTTATATTTGTAAGGCTTGTGCAAAAATAAAACGCACAATCTCCAATGCTTATGACGCTATTACCGATTGTTGTATTTGTCAGACCGGTGCAGCTTCTAAACGCCGCGTAGCCAATGCTTGTCACATCATTGCCGATAGTTACACTTTTTAAGTCTGAGTGACCGTTAAACGCATAATTGCCAATGCTTGTTACGCCATTGTCAATGACAACACTTGTAATACTTTTACTATACCATGCCCATGGACCTCCCCCGCTGGTGAAATCCGTCATCTCTCCCGTACCGCTTACGGTGAGCGTGCCGTCATCGTCAAGCGTCCACGTTAGATTATCGCCGCACGTGCCGCTTGTATCCGCACTTGCAATCACAGGCATAAACGCGCACAACATTGCTATAGCCAAAAGCAAGCTCAAAGTCCTCTTTTTCATAGTGTTCTCCCCCCTATAAATAAAAAATGCGCAGCCGCTTGCACGACTACGCACTAAAAAACGCAGCCTGCTTTATTGTTGCTGCACAATTCATCAATAGCACATGGGCATTATAAGCAAAGCCTACGTTCCTTTAACGAACGCAAGCCACGCGCTAAATATTGTGTAGCATAATTATTATACAATATATAACCTAAATTATAAAGATGTAAATCTAACGAATTTTTCGCATTATTTTGGTGATTATGTATAAACAAAATAAGCCGACAATTTTCAACGAAACTATCAGCCTATTTTATAATTACCAATCCAACAAATCTATGGACGGGATTTTTCTTGTTATTGAATTATCTGTTTTATCTGATTTTTGATTGAACTTTGTCGCCGCATAATATGCAAGCGTTTTGGAGCGCTTTTGTTTTTTATTGATATTATATTTTTCCGTCTGAAAAAACACAACCGTTATGAAGCTTTTTCATACAAGAAATTTATTTTTTTCTTAGCATGGAAATCGTTTCGGCAAGTGTTTTGACACCGAATGCGGCAAAGCCCTCCGGAACGCGTATTCCCTTTAGTGATTGCTTCGGAACAACCGCAGTTTTAAAGCCAAGCTTTGCTGCCTCGCTGAGCCGTTTCTCAAGCTGTGTCACCGCGCGCAGTTCACCTCCGAGTCCCACTTCTCCGATGAATATCATATCCGGCGGTATTGCCGTATCTGCCTGAGCTGTCGCAATTGCGGCACATATTCCAAGGTCAATCGCTGTTTCGTCAATGCGCAGTCCTCCCGCTACATTTACGTATACGTCAGAATTTGACAGGTTCATTCGCGCACGCTTTTCAAGCACCGCGATAAGCAGCAGCATTCTGTTGAAGTCAATTCCGGAACTCATACGGCGTGGATTTCCGAAGCCGGTAGGAGTTACAAGCGCCTGGATTTCAGCCATGACGCCGCGTGAGCCTTCCATAGTACATACAATGCAGCTGCCTGAGGTATCTTCTCCTCTGCCCTCAAGGAGCATCATTGAGGGGTTTGCAACCTCTGCAAGCCCTTTGTCCTTCATTTCGAATACACCGATTTCGTTTGTGGAGCCAAAGCGGTTTTTTACTCCGCGCAGTATGCGGAAGGTCGTATTTCTGTCACCTTCAAAGTAAAGTACACAGTCAACCATATGCTCCAGCACACGAGGACCTGCAAGCGCGCCGTCCTTGGTTACATGACCAACGATAAACATTGCCGTACCCATTGATTTTGCGGTGCGCATGAACGCATTTGTTGCCTCTCTGACCTGCGGCACGCTGCCTGCCGCGGAGGCAATATCTTCACGGTGCATTGTCTGTATTGAATCGATAATAACAATGTCCGGCTTTGCATCGGTTATTAATGAAATAATGGTTTCGGTGTCCGTTTCGGAAATGAGGTAGAGATTTTCCGAAGCAACGCCGAGGCGGTCTGCCCTCAGCTTGATCTGTCCCTCCGATTCCTCACCGCTGACATATAGTATTTTATGGTTTTGTCCGGCTGTTTCACATATTTGAAGGAGCAGGGTGGATTTTCCTATACCGGGGTCTCCGCCGACAAGTATCAGGGAGCCTTGAACAATGCCGCCGCCGAGAACTCTGTCAAGCTCTGTCATTCCGGTTTTGTAACGTTTTTCATAGCCTATTTTAACATCGGAAATTTTCTGAGGCTCGCGTCTCAGACCGAGAGATGCCGGGGCGGATACAGCTGAAACGGCGGAGCTTTTTTTCTCGGAAACGATGGTTTCCTGCATGGTGTTCCATCTGTTGCAGCCGGGGCATTTGCCAAGCCATTTAACGGAACGGTATCCGCATTCCGAGCATATATATACTGATTTGGTTTTCATAAAATTGTCCCTTTCGGAGTTTTTATTCTATTTTATCATTATTACGCGGTTATGTCAATATTCTTTACAAAACGTAAATAAAAAATTACATGGATTACCTTAATATTACAACATGCTTACAATTCACTTTATCCACGCACTTATTCACATTAAACGGCGGTAAAAAATCCCTTTTTATCATAATTTTCAGAGTTATCCACACCGGAAGGAGAAAAAGTGAATAACTTTTTCCACGGTGCGAATCGAATTATGTAAATTATTGCGGAAAAAATTTTTCAAATCACTTGACAAACATATATGTTTTGTAATAAAATACTACTATATGTATTTATACCATAGGTAAAAAGGAGTAAATATTAAAATGAGAAATGAAGATAAGACAATGGACAAAATTGTAGCCCTCTGTAAGGGCAGAGGTTATGTTTTCGCCGGAAGTGAAATATACGGCGGTCTTGCAAATACATGGGATTACGGTCCTCTCGGTGTTGAGTTTAAGAACAATGTCAAGAAAGCATGGTGGAAAAAGTTTATTCAGGAATCAAAGTACAATGTGGGTATAGACTGCGCCATCCTCATGAACCCGGAAACATGGGTTGCATCGGGTCACGTAGGAAGCTTCTCAGACCCGTTAATGGACTGTAAGGAGTGTCATGCGCGTCACAGAGCCGATAAGCTTATTGAGGACTACGCTCATGAGAATAATGAGGATATAGTCGTTGACGGTTGGTCAAAGGATCAGATGGAAAGCTACATCAAGGATAACAACATTGTATGCCCGAAGTGCGGAAAGCAGAATTTTACTGAAATCAGAGAATTTAACCTTATGTTCAAGACTTTCCAGGGTGTAACGGAGGATAGCTCATCAACAGTATATCTTCGTCCGGAAACTGCTCAGGGTATATTTGTAAACTTCAAAAATGTACAGCGTTCGTCAAGAAAAAAAGTTCCGTTCGGTATCGGTCAGGTTGGAAAATCATTCAGAAATGAGATTACGCCGGGAAACTTTACCTTCAGAACACGTGAGTTTGAGCAGATGGAACTTGAGTTCTTCTGCAAGCCGGGTACAGACCTTGAATGGCACGCTTACTGGAAGAAATATTGTATGGACTTCCTCTTAAGTCTCGGTATGAAAGAGGAAAATCTTCGTTTCAGAGATCATTCACCGGAGGAGCTTGCATTCTATTCAAATGCAACGGCAGATATAGAGTTTATGTTCCCGTTCGGCTGGGGTGAGCTTTGGGGTATCGCTGACAGAACGGATTACGACTTAAAGCAGCATATGGATCACAGCGGTACAAGCATGGAATATCAGGATCCTATTACAAATGAGAAGTATGTTCCGTATTGTATCGAGCCTTCGCTCGGAGCAGACAGAGTTGCGCTTGCATTCTTAATCGAGGCATATGATGAGGAAACCTTGGATAACGGTGACAGCAGAGTTGTTCTTCATCTTCATCCGGCTCTTGCGCCGGTTAAGGCGGCGGTTCTTCCGCTTTCGAAAAAGCTTAATGATAAGGCTTCCGAAGTATATGAAATGCTTTCAAAGAAATATAACTGTGAGTATGACGACGCCGGTTCAATCGGTAAGCGTTACCGCAGACAGGATGAAATCGGCACGCCGTTCTGTATCACATATGATTTCGATTCGGTTGAGGACAATGCTGTAACAGTGCGTTTCAGAGATTCTATGGATCAGGAGAGAGTCGCGATAGATAAGCTTGATGAATTTCTTGCAGGTAAGCTTGAATTCTAAGGAACCACTGATTAATTAACGCCTAACGGCTTAGCACGCATTGAACTTGCATATTTTCCGTCATATCATACAAAAATCTCTCGACATACGCGAGTATGCCTTCGATCTTTTATATAATCTGACGAAAAATCTGACTGTGTTCACTGCGTACTATATTTAATCAGTGCTTCCTTAAAAATATATTGCAAAAGCGGAAGGAGAAACTCAATGAAGTTTTTTGATGAATTTAAGGAGTTCATATCCAAGGGGAATGTAATGGATATGGCAGTCGGCGTTGTAGTTGGCGGCGCATTTACATCTATTGTTAATTCGCTTGTAAAGGATATTATTACTCCGCTGCTCAGCCTTGTTACAAAGCTTATGAAGGCGGGAGTAGAGAGCGGAGCAAGTAAAGCAGGCGCTGAGGAAGCTGCAAATAAGCTGCTTGATATGCAGAACTGGATTATTCCGGGAACAGCTATTAATATAGGTTCATTCATCCAGTCGGTTATCAGCTTCCTTATCATGGCATTTGTTATTTTCTGCATTGTAAAAGGAGTTAATACGCTTCGTGACAGAATTGAGAAGAAGGCAGAGGAGGCTCCGGCAGAACCGGCAGGTCCTACTCAGGAGGAACTGCTTGCGGAAATACGTGATTTGTTGAAGAATAAATAATGAATATAAAAATAAGGCTTTACCCGATTTGTAAGGGTAAGGCCTTATTTTTTAGTATAATCAGCATCGCAGATGAACGCTTAATCATCGCCCTCATCGTATTTGTTCAGATACTTGTCCACATCAATCGGGTATTTTCCGCAGAAGCAGCCGTCACAGTATTCGCAGCCGGCATTCGGAATAATATCCTTCAACGCTTCAACGCTTAAAAATCCCAGACTATCCGCGCCGATAAGCTCACACATTTCGTCAAGCGAGCGGTTTGTGGCGATAAGCTGATCCTTTGACGGCACATCAGTTCCGAAATAGCACGGATCCGTGAACGGCGGTGCTGACGAACGTACATGTACCTCCTTCGCACCGAATTTTCTTAATAGTGCTACAATTCGTTTTGAGGTTGTTCCCCTTACAATAGAATCGTCAACCATGACAACCCTTTTGCCCTCGACTGTGCTTTGCAGTACGTTCAGCTTGATTCTTACGGCATTTTCACGCATGGACTGTGTAGGCTCAATGAAGCTTCTGCCTATATATTTATTTTTAATAAAGCCTATTCCGTAGGGAATGCCGGATTCAAGCGCAAATCCCATTGCCGCGCTTATTCCGCTGTCCGGAACACCGATTACAACATCCGCGTCCGCCGGATGCTCTTTCGCAAGATTTCTTCCGGCAAGAATACGTGCGTCATGTACTGATTGCCCCTCAAGCACGCTGTCAGGTCTTGAAAAGTACAGATATTCAAAAATGCACATTGAATGAGGCTTAGTCTTTACATATGTGTTAATGGACTTGACTTCGCCGTTTTTCACAACAACTATCTCACCCGGCTCTATATCGCGTTCATAAACTGCGCCTACTGTATCAAGCGCGCAGGTTTCCGAAGCAAAATATATTGCATTGCCCTTTCTTCCCATCACAAGCGGCCGGAAACCCCAAGGGTCTCTTGCTGCGATAAGCTTCTGCGGACTCATCACAATCAGCGAAAATGCACCGGCAAGATGTGCTATGGTTCTCTCTACCGCTGCTTCAATGCTGCCTGCCGCAAGACGCTGCTTTGCTATCATATAAGCAATCATTTCGGTATCAGTCGTGGTTTGGAAGATTGCTCCGGATATACTGAGCTCTTTTTCCAAATCTCCCTTATTTACAAGATTTCCATTATGCGCAAGAGCAATATTTCCTTTGATATAGCGAAGCACGAGCGGCTGTGCGTTTTCACGCAGCGATTCGCCTGTCGTAGAATAGCGCACGTGACCTACTGCCATCGTTCCGCCAAGCTTTGATAAAATTCCTTCATCAAAAACATCGTTTACAAGCCCCATATCCTTGTAATATGAAATATCACGGTTGTTATTCACTGCAATGCCGCAGCTCTCCTGACCTCTGTGCTGCAGTGCATACAAGCCGTAGTACGCAGTTCTTGCACAGTCGCCGTCAGGATCATAAACCGCGAATACTCCGCATTCTTCGCCTATTCTGTAATCTATCATCATTTTCTCCTTTTGCGGCAGACAGTGCCTGCCGCGATAAATTTACTGCACTATTAATTATATACTATTTTTTTTAGAATTGCAATAGTAATTTTAATCAAATTCTTATTTGCGTCCATTTGCCGGCTTTAAACCTTACTGCGGCAAAAATGTATCTTGAAACCTGATCGCCGACTACGCCCATCCATATTCCGGTAATACCCCAGCCGAGGGTGTAGCCGAAAAAGTATGATGCGGCAGTTCTGATGAGCGTTACACTGATTGTTGAAGCGGCGGCTGTATAAAGTGTATCACCGGCTCCGCGCAGACAGCCCATATAAATAACTTGTCTTATTTGGAAAAGTACTACTATAATAATTATATGCATAATGGAAACGCCTATATCCACAATTTCCGGCTCACGGAAGAACATACTCATAAGCAGTCTTGCCCCGAAAAAATAAATAGCGGCAAGCGAAACCGAAATTATGCCTCCTATCATCTGACACGCGCTTCCGTACTCTTTAGCTCTGTCAGGCTTGTTCTCGCCAAGACTGCGTCCGATAAGCGCGACAGCCGCCGCCTGCAAGCCGTCTCCGAACGAAAACGAAAGTCCCATGATGTTCATTCCAACCTGATGAGCCGCCATTGATGCTGTACCCTGATGAGCCGCCATAATCGCGGTAAGCATAAATCCTATACGCATGAGAAGCTGCTCAAAGAATACACTGTAACCGATGTTTACAAGATTTTTAAACGCAAGCAGCGACGGTTTTATATGATTACTGATTATGTATGGAATACTTATAAAGTTGTCCTTTTTCATAATTGAAACTATGCTCATTATGCAGGAAACGACCGTACCAAGAACTGTAGCTATTGCCGCGCCGGCTATTCCCAATGCGGGAAAACCGAAATGACCGTTAATGAGCAAATAGTTCATTATTATATTGACCGTGTTTGAGGTAATATTTGTTTTCATCGTAATCTTTGTATTTCCGACACCTCTTTGGGCTGAGTTAATACACATCTGTATGCAGTTAAAAATCATACAGCTCATAATAATACGATAATACAGAACCGCGCTGTCATGTGTTTCGGGCGTAGAGCCGCACCAGTTAATAATCTGCGGTGCAAACAGCGCAAGAAGTCCACCGAGCAGCAGCGATGCGATTACCACAAATATAAGTGTGGTGCTTAGAATAGCATTCGCATTATCGCGTTTATTCTGCCCGTACCTCCTTGCGGTAAGGGCGGAAATTGCCACATTAACTGCAATAAACATTGACAGTCCCATGAATTTCGGCTGCGTTGTAAGACCGACAGCCGCAACAGCCTCTGAACCGAGCGAGCTTACCATGAAGGAATCCACCAAGCCGGCGAATGCGACAAAGAATGATTCCACAATAGCGGGAATTGCCATGCTTAGGGCTGCTTTTACTACATTTTTGTTATACTTTTTCGTAACAAACACCTCATTTCTGAAAATATACCTATTACATATATTGTACCATAAGTGCAAAGCCGCCAATCGGCTTTGCTTCACACCGATACAATAATTACAACATTGAAATCCGAAAGGATTTCTTCCTTGCCTGTAATTATTATATCATACTTGTCAAGATATAATTGAATAATTTCCTGTGTTTTGATAGATGATAAGATAAGAAAGCCTCAAAAAATCCAAAAAATTTAAGGAGAATTATAATGAATCTGATAAAAATATTTCTCACATCAATCGGATCTCTTATGGCAATGTTTGTGTTTACCAAGCTTATCGGTAATAAGCAGATGTCACAGCTGAATATGTTTGACTATATAAACGGAATAACTATTGGCTCAATTGCCGCTGAAATGGCAACAAATATTGATTCTGATTTTATATATCCGCTGCTTGCTATGTCGGTATATGCGGTTGCAATATGGTTAATCTCATTTATTTCTCAGAAAAATTTGAAGCTGCGCCGTTTTTTTGAAGGACGCTCGTTAATGCTGATGGGAAATGGAAAGCTGTACCGCGAAAATTTTAAAACTGCAAAGCTTGATTTAAATGAATTTCTGACACAATGCAGAATAAGCGGATATTTTTCGTTATCCGAAATTAACGAAGCGTTTATCGAACCGAACGGTCAGATTTCCTTCAATCCAAAAAGCGCGGAAAGACCTATTAAGCCTTCCGATATGGAAATTTCTCCGCCTGAAGAAAAAGCCGAATATACAATTATCAATGACGGTTATGTAATGGAGGAAAATCTGAAATACTGCGGCAAGGATTTAAATTGGCTGCACAGCGAGCTTAATCGGCTCGGTATCGGCAGTGTAAAGGATATTTTCTTTGCATCCTGCGGCAGTGACAACCGCCTTACTGCCTATAAAAAAGTATCGGATAAGCCGGAAAATGATATGTTTCAATAAATTATGCGGGTGTGTAAAACAAAGTGTTTTCAGCAGATCCTTATTAATAAGCGGCTTGGAATAAAGATGAAAGCCCGGCATAAATAATTTTAGTTAACAATTCGGACACAAAATTAATAAGTAATTAAAATAAGATAAGAAAAATTTAAATTACCACCGATATTTTTTAATAAAAATATGATATAATGGATACAATTGGAGAAAAGCCGTAAATATTCTTTGCAGATTAGGCAAATATAAAAATTACGGTAAATAAATTTATAAAAAAGTAATAAATCGGTGTTAATAAACATATAATATATAGAATTGATAAGCAAGGGCTTAGGCAACAAAGGAGGATAAAACAATGGATATTACAAACAATCAAACAGAAATCATGGGAATTATAAAGGATGAATTTACATTTAACCATGAAATTTATGCGGAGAAATTCTATACTTTTACGCTCGAGGTTCCGCGTCTGAGCGGTACATATGACGATATCAAGGTTATGATATCGGAGCGCCTTATAATGGACGGAGAGTATAAGACAGGTGACAGTATTGTTGTGTCGGGACAGTTCCGCTCGTACAATAATAATGAGGCAGGCTCAAACAGGCTGGTGCTTACAGTATTCGCAAAGGACATTATGCACTGCAGCGCTGAGGTAAAGAATCCTAACCGACTGTATCTTAACGGTTATATATGCAAGCCGCCGGTATACCGAACAACTCCGTTTGGGCGTGAAATTACGGACTTACTGCTTGCTGTAAACAGAAGCTATAACAAGTCAGACTACATACCGGTAATTGCGTGGGGAAGAAATGCGAGATATGCAAAAAATCTTTCCGTGGGCGAGAATGTGAGAATCTGGGGAAGAATTCAGTCGCGTAACTATCAGAAGCGTGTCAGTGAGGATGAAGTTATCACGAAAACAGCTTATGAGGTTTCAATCAACAGACTGGAGCTTGTAACTCCGGAAACGAGCGATGAGGATACCGGTATAGGCGAGAGCGCTTTTGACAGACGTGAAGCTGCTGCTGTGGAGGCTGTAAGCACTGCGGTGGTTGAGGAATAAGATTTATTGGAGCGGTTCTGCTGCACGGCAGAGCCGCTTTTTGTCATTTCATGCAAGAATAACGGCATTTCAGGAAAAAACAATTGAAAAATGTCATATTATGTGTATAATGATGGTATTCAATACATGGAGGTATGATATGAAAGTAAAAATATTTATTGCTGTTGCTGTGATGCTCTGTGCCGGAGCAGTTTCAGCACAAGCAGAGGAAGCACAGCCGGGGACGATCCCTGTTACAGTGAACGGAAAAACATCGGAAGCGGATGTATACAATATTTACGGAAATAATTATTTGATGCTGCGTGACATGGCAGGACTTTTAAAGGATACGGACAAGCAGTTTAATGTGAATTGGAAATATAACCGAATTTATATTCACTCCGGAGAAGCATATGATGGTACTGATACAGACAGTAGGGAGATGATGAAACCGTGTGAGGCTTTGTTCAAAACTGAAATGGTTGTTCTGAATAATAAAGACGGAAGTCTTTCCGGTTATAATATATATGACCATAACTATTATAGGATACGTGATATTGCAAGAATTTTTGACTTCAGCGTTGAATATGAAAATGGTGGAGTTATAATTGACACATCAAAGTCTTATATACCGCAGCGTCAGCTTATGAAGGACGGAGTGAACGGCTTGGCATATGAGGCAGATTTAGCTTTGTTTGTTGATGAAATGCCGTTGCAGGCTTATTATGCGTCTGTAGATGCAGCATACAATAATGTACAGGCGGAAAGGCTTAATGAGCATATGAAATTAAATAATGTTTTTATCAATGCCGTCGAACTTAAAAATTATGGGTTTGATGTTGATTTATCTGACGATGAAATCAAGCTGACGCGTAATAAAGAAAAACGCTTTGAGCTTCTTGACAGCGATATTATAAATTCGGCTCCCGACGATATTGCGGAGATTTGCGGCTCAGATAAAAAGGTTTATCTGGACGGAAATGAAGTTATGAATATTGAAATAAACGGGGAACCTTATATTTCTGTCGCTGAGCTTGCAGTATATGGAGAAGTTACGGACGACATAAGAGCAGAAGGCGGATTTTGTTGTGCCTATGACGACGGCGTGTATATTGACTTTTTTAAAAGTGGTTTAAAACAGAACTACGATATGACAGATGAGGAAGTACTGCAAAATGAAACCTTAATCAGCAGTACGGAATATAAACCAGATGCGGAAATTGGAAGATACAGCTTGTCCACTTCCGAAAAAAGTATTAAATATATAGGCGGAATGGACAGTGAATACAGATTTAACGGATACGGCGTATATGAGGAATGTTGGCTTTACGGTAGAGCCGGAGCTGCGCCAACCAGATATTATGTTATTAAATGCGGAGAATTCCGGGATAATGAGCTTTACTGCGGAGTAAAATATACACAGGACAGTGATAATCATAATCCGGAATTGGAAAATGAAAAAGGCATACGCAGCGAAGGTGATATCAAGGATGGATTCAGGCGTGATGCTGTTGCAGTTTCTGGCAATTGGGAAAATTATGAATACTTTGAAAAATATAAGGACGTATTTAGGTTTGGTTACAGAATAGACTGTGAAGGTAGTGTTAAGGATGGTGAGTACTGCGGTTACTATAAAAAATACGGGGAGGACGGCAGTCTGATTTTCGAGGGGGATTATAAAGAGTATGTGAAATTATATTGCAATTAAGTTCAAAAACCGTGAGAATATCGTAATTTTCTCTTGACTTTGGCTTAAAAAGATAGTATAATAAATCATATGTTATTATTTTGAAAGGACTTGAAAAAATGGCAGAGAAGGAATATATATTAACTCAGGAAGGTAAGGAAGAGCTTGAGCAGGAATTAGACACGTTAAAAAATATCACACGTTCTGAGGTATCAAAGAAGATCGAGGAAGCGCGTTCATTTGGAGATTTGTCTGAGAATGCCGAGTATGACGCGGCGAAAGAGGAACAGGCGAAGGTAGAAGCGAGAATTAACCAGATTGAATATATGCTGAAGTATGCCAAGGTTGTCGAAGATGACGGACTTGACACGGTAACCGTGGGAAAAACTGTAACGGTTGAGTATGTGGAGCCGCCGAGAGGCATCGTTACCTATACAATCGTAGGTTCAACAGAGGCAGATCCGTACAAAAAAAGGCTTTCGTTCGAATCACCGATAGGCGCGGCTATTCTTAACCATAATTCGGGAGATGTTGTATCGGCTGTTGTTCCTGCCGGAACATTAAAGCTCAAAATTGTATCGGTAACAAGATAACTTTAATGGCTGCGTTTTGGACAGATTTCACAAAGCTGCAAAAAACGGCATAAAATGAAAAAAATCTCTTGACACTGTGGTTTTTCTGTGGTAAAATAGAGAAGATGTGACCGCATTGACCGGGTTGTAAATCCGTATAACGGTACCCGTTGACAGCGTGTCCTCAATAATATATTTAAAAGTATATCGAGGAGGTGTTTTAAGAATGTACGCAATAATCGTAACAGGCGGTAAGCAGTACAAGGTATCGGAGGGCGATACATTATTCGTTGAAAAGCTTGAGGCCGAGGAGGGTTCGGTTGTAACTTTTGATCAGGTGCTCATGGTAGGCGAGGGTGCAGACGCAAAGGTTGGCGCTCCGACAGTTGAAGGTGCTGCTGTAGAGGCTAAGGTTGTAAAGAACGGTAAGGCTAAGAAGATCTATGTATTCAAGATGAAGAGAAAGAAGAATTATAGACGTAAGAAGGGTCATAGACAGCCGTTCACAAAGGTAGAAATCACAAAGATTAATGCCTGAATTGATGTTTGAAAAAAGACTTATTATAACGATTTTAAAGAGAAGCGAGGTGTTTTTCAATGGCTCATAAGAAAGGTATGGGTAGTACAAAGAACGGTCGTGACAGCGAGTCGAAAAGACTTGGTGCGAAGAGAGCAGACGGTCAGTTTGTTTTAGCTGGTAACATTCTTGTAAGACAGCGCGGAACGAAGATTCATCCGGGAAACAATGTAGGCATCGGTTCAGATGACACATTATTTGCTTTAATCGACGGTAGGGTTAAGTTTGAAAGAAAGGGCAGAGATAAGACACAGTGCAGTGTTTATGCCGCTAACTAATTGTATTACACACAGGGTACATAATTTTAGATTATGTACCCTTTATTATTGTGAAAGGAGCGGAGAAATATATGTTCATAGACAAGGCGAAAATTTGGGTTAAGGCCGGTGACGGCGGAAACGGTTCAATCCATTTCAGACGTGAGAAGTATATTGCGGCGGGAGGACCGGACGGCGGTGACGGAGGAAAGGGCGGAAATGTTGTTTTTAAGGTTGATACAAGCATGACCACGCTTATGGACTTCAAATATAAGAGAAAGTATACCGCGCCGAACGGTGAGAATGGCGTCGGAAAGCGCCAGAGAGGAAAGAGCGGTGAGGATGTTGTATTAAATGTCCCGCAGGGAACAATAATACGTGATTATAAATCCGGCAGAATTATTGCCGATATGTCTGAGCCGGAAAAGGAAATAATAATTGCAAAGGGCGGCAACGGAGGCTGGGGTAATGCGCATTTTGCTACGGCTGTGCGTCAGACCCCGAACTTTGCAAAGAACGGTCAGAAAGGGGACGAAAGAGAAATTACCCTTGAACTGAAGCTGCTTGCAGATGTTGGACTTGCAGGTTTCCCGAATGTGGGAAAATCCACTTTGCTTTCACGCACGACAAAGGCGGATCCGAAAATTGCAAATTATCATTTTACGACCTTGGAGCCGAATTTAGGCGTTGTGGATTTGGGTAATCACAGAAGCTTCGTAATGGCAGATATTCCCGGACTTATTGAGGGCGCTTCTGAGGGAGTGGGTCTTGGACATGAATTTCTAAAGCATATTGAACGAACGAGGATTCTTGTTCACGTTGTTGATGTGTCCGGCATTGAGGGAAGAAACCCGGTTGAGGATTTTGATATAATTAACTCGGAGCTTTCAAAGTATGATATGGCATTGGAGGACAGACCGCAGATTATCGCGGCGAATAAGACGGATATTATTCAGGATGAGTCGGTATATAAGACCTTTATTACTGAAATGGAGGAAAGAGGCTATAAGGTATTTCCGATAAGTGCGGCAACCGGAAACGGCGTAGATGCACTGATGAAGTATACCTATGAAGAACTTTCAAAGCTTCCGCCGGTTGTGGTATTTGAGCCGGAAATGAATCTTGAAGAAGAAGAATTTATTATGGATGATGACGGTTATGAAATCAGCCGTGACGGTGATGCATATGTTGTAAGCGGTTCATGGATTGAAGCGGTCGGAGGAAGCGTTAACTTTGATGATAACGAGAGCTTGCAGTATTTCCAGAGAGCCTTGCTTAATAAGGGAGTTATTGAAGCTCTTGTCAATGAGGGTATTCAGGAAGGCGATACCGTAATTATAGGTGATTTGAAGTTTGATTTCGTGTATTAAGGAACCACTGATTAATTAACGCCTAACGGCTTAGCACGCATTGAACTT